>NZ_BAABCQ010000326.1:0-3118 GCF_039539045.1 Streptomyces marokkonensis | reverse complement strand
AGTTTCTCCACGACCCGGCGACTGGGCGCGTTCTCGGGACGAATGCAGACCTCTACGCGATGCAGTCCGACGGTGCGGAAACAGTGGTCCGTCACCATCGCCACGGCCGTCGGCATCACCCCGCGGCCGGCCACCGCCTCGTCCACCCAGTAACCGACGTGCCCGGAGCACATCGAGCCCCAGGTGATGCCGGCCACCGTCAACTGGCCGACCAGCCGCCCCTGGTACTCGATGACAAAGGGCAGCATCCGGCCCGCGTGCGCCTCTGACCGAAGGTGACGCACCATCTGGCGGTAGGTCGGACGGTGCGTGAGCGGACCGCCCGGCCCGGGCGGCGGAATGGTCGCCTCCCACGGGCGCAGCCAGTCGCGGTTGCGCCGGTTGACCTCACGCCAGGCCCGCTGGTCGCGCAGCCTTATCGGCCTGAGGACGATCTCGCCGTCCACCAGTTCCACGGGCCAGGATGGGCTGTTCAGCTCGCACCCCCACCACTGGCGGGTCTGGGGTGGTCACCGCCGCGGAGCTGGTCCACGGCGTGTTTCAGCAGCGGCTCCAGCACCGCGAGGCCGTCCTTCACACCGCCGGAGGAACCCGGCAGGTTGACGATCAGTGTGCCGCCCGCCACGCCGGCCAGGCCCCGGGAGAGCACCGCGGTCGGGACCTTGTCCCGCCCGTACGCACGGACGGCCTCCGCGATGCCCGGGACCTCGTAGTCGATCACCGCCCGTGTCGCCTCGGGGGTACGGTCGGTGGGCGAGATGCCGGTGCCCCCGGTGGTGACGATGACGTCGTAGCCCGCATCGGCACCGGCTCGCAGGGCGGCCTCGACCGGGTCGCCGTCGGGGACGACCCGCGGGCCGTCGACGGCGAAGCCGAAGCGGCGCAGGCCCTCGGCGACCACGGGTCCGCCCCTGTCCTCGTAGACCCCTGCGGCGGCCCGGTTCGAGGCGGTGACGACCAGAGCGCCGTACGGCGCGGACAGGGCGCCTCCGGCCGACGCGTCGAGCGTCACGTCCGGCTCCAGGTACCCGACTTGCCGCCCGTCTTCTCCTCCACGCGCACGTCCGTGATGACCGCTCCCTTGTCGACCGCCTTGACCATGTCGACCACGGTGAGCGCGGCGACGGAGACCGCGGTGAGCGCCTCCATCTCGACACCCGTGCGATCCGTCGTGCGCACCGTGGCGGTGATCTCCACGGCGTCGTCCGCGACCGACAGGTCCAGTTTCACACCGGAGACCGACAACGGATGACACAACGGGATCAGATCCGGGGTGCGTTTGGCGCCCATGATGCCCGCGATGCGCGCGGTGGCGAGAGCGTCGCCCTTGGGGACCCCCTCGCCGCGCAGCAGCTCGACCACACGGGGCGCGACGAGGACACGTCCGCTCGCGCGCGCGGTGCGCGCGGTGACGTCCTTGCCGGACACGTCCACCATGCGGGCGGCGCCCGCCTCGTCGATGTGCGTCAGCCGGTCGTGCGCGTCCTGGCCGTCGTGCCGGTCGCGCGCGTCGCGCCCGACGTGCGCGTCGCGCCGGTCGTGCGTCTCCTGGCCGTGGTGCGGGGGTCGGTCCTGCGTACTCATGCTCGTGTGGCGCTCCCGGTCCGGGCCCGGCGCGGTGCGGCGCGTGGGCCTGCTGTGCGCGACACGGTACCGCCAACCAGGAGGAGTCAGCCGAGCAGGACCACCTCGACCTCGGCGCCGGGCGCGACGGACTCGGCGTCCTCGGGGACGACGATCAGCGCGTCGGCGTGCGCGAGGGCGGCCACGAGGTGGGACCCGGCGCCGCCGACCGGGGTGACCGAACCGTCGGCACAGGTACCGCGCAGGAACTGCCGGCGCCCCTTCGGCGAGGCCAGCGCCTTCTCCGTGACCAGGGTCGCGGTGACCGTCGGACGGTGGACGTCGGCGAGACCCATGAGGGTGCGGATCGCGGGGCGGACGAACAGCTCGAAGGAGACGTACGACGACACCGGGTTGCCGGGCAGGGCGAGGAGCGGGGTGTGGTCGGGCCCGATGGAGCCGAACCCCTGGGGCTTGCCGGGCTGCATGGCGAGCTTGCGGAAGTCCACGCCGCTGCCCGGTTCGTCCTCGTCCCCGACGTGCGCCAGCGCCTCCTTGACGACGTCGTACGCCCCGACGCTCACCCCGCCGGTGGTGACCATCAGGTCGGCGCGGACCAGCTGGTCCTCGATGGTGGACCGCAGGGTCTCGGCGTCGTCGGCGACGGCACCCACGCGGTAGGCGATGGCACCGGCGTCACGGGCGGCGGCGGTGAGGGCGAAGCTGTTGGAGTCGTAGATCTGACCGGGGGACAGTTCCTCGTCGGGCTGGACGAGTTCACTGCCGGTGGAGAGCACCACCACGCGCGGACGCGGGCGTACCCGGACCCTGCCGCGGCCGATCGCGGCGAGCAGGCCGATCTGTGGCGGACCGAGGACCGTACCGGCCTCCAGGGCGCGGGCGCCGGACCTGACGTCGCTGCCCTTCGCGCGTACGTGCGCGCGTGCCTCGGCCGGGCGGTACACGCGCACCTGGCCCTCGGCGGCCTCGGGGGCCAGGCTGCGGGCGCGCATCCCGGCCACCGGGCCCTCACCGAGCCCGCCGTCGGTCCACTCGACGGGGACGACGGTCTCGGCGCCGGGCGGGAGCGGGGCGCCCGTCATGATGCGGGCGGCCTGACCGGGGCCCACGGTGAGCGGGTCGGCCTGGCCCGCGGCGACGTCCCCGACGACCTCGAGGGCGGCGGGGAACTCCTCGCTCGCGCCCGCGACGTCGGCGACGCGCACCGCGTACCCGTCCATGGAGCTGTTGTCGAACGGCGGCAGGGAGAGCGGCACCGTGATGTCGTCGACCAGGACGCAGCCCTGTGCGTCGAGCAGGTTCAGCTCGATGGGTTCCAGGGGGCGGACGGTGGCGAGGATGTCGTCCAGGTGGTCCTGCACCGACCACAGCCGGTCGGGACCGAAGTCCGCGGCGGTGTGGTCGTGGCCGGTGTCACGGTGCGCGGTGCTGCTCAACGTCCTTACATCTCCTCGGCTACGTAACTGCGAAGCCAGGCCTGGAAGTCCGGGCCCAGGTCTTCACGTTCGCACGCGAGTCTGACAATGGCACGCAG
>NZ_BAABCQ010000325.1:0-3145 GCF_039539045.1 Streptomyces marokkonensis | reverse complement strand
GCGCGCGGCGGACGGAGCTGCCGACGTATCCCTTCCAGCACCAGCACTACTGGCTCGACGCGAACGACGGTCCGGTCGTCGAGGCCGATCCCGTCGACGCCGCCTTCTGGGCCGCGATCGAGGCCGGCGACACCGGCGTCCTCGCCGACGACCTCCAGCTCAAGGCCTCCGTGCTCGACGAGGTCCTGCCCGCGCTCGCCTCGTGGCGCCGCCGGGAGCAGAACCGCGCCCGCGTCGACAACTGGCGCTACCAACTCGGCTGGGACCGCGTGGCCACCACCGACACGTCTCCCGGCACCCTGTCCGGGACGTGGCTCCTGGCCGTCGGCACCGACGGCGGCCCGCTCGCCGAAGCCGTCGCCACCGGACTCGCCGACCGCGGCGCACAGCTCGTACGCGTCGAGGTCGACACCGAGAACACCGACCGGGAGACCTTGGCCGCCGCCCTGCCCGACGAGAGCTTCTCCGGCGCCGTGTCGCTCCTCGCGCTCGACAGCCGGCCGCACCCCGCCCACCCCGCCTGGTCGCGCGGCATGATCGGCACCGTCGCCCTCGTCCAGGCCCTCGGCGACGCCGGGATCGAGGCACCCCTGTGGGCCCTCACGTCCGGCGGCGTCGCCGTCGGCGGCCCCGGGGAACTGACCGACCTCTCCCAGCACGTCATGTGGGGCGTCGGCACCGTCCTGGCACTGGACCACCCCCGCACCTGGGGCGGCCTCGTCGACCTGCCCGCCGACCCCGGACTGCCCGACGCGGCCACCCTCGACCTGCTGTGCACCGCGCTCTCCGGAACCGACGACGAGGACCAGCTCGCCGTACGCGCCGACGGCCTCCACGCCCGCCGCATGCGCCGCGCTCCCCTCGACGGCGCACCGGCCACCAGGCGCTGGACCCCGAGCGGCACCGTCCTCGTCACCGGCGGCACGGGCGGCACCGGAGCCCACGTGGCCCGCCGGCTCGCCGAGCGGGGAGCCGAGCACCTGGTGCTGACCAGCCGCCGCGGACCCGATGCCCCCGGCGCCGCCGAACTCCGCGCCGAACTCGAGGCGCACGGCGCGCGGGTCACCCTCACCGCCTGCGACATCACGGACCGCGACGCCGTCGCCGCTCTCCTCGACGCCGTCCCCGCAGAACTGCCGCTGACCGCCGTCCTGCACCTGGCCGGCGCCTCCCAGACCGAGTCACCCCTGTCCGGGCTCACCGTCGAGCAGTTCGCCGAGATGGGCCGTGCCAAGATCGACGGCGCCCGCCACCTCGACGACCTGCTCGGCGACCGCGAACTCGACGCCTTCGTCCTCTTCTCCTCCGGCGCCACCGCCTGGGGCAGCAACGGCCTCACCTCGTACGCCGGGGCCAACGCCTACCTCGACGGCCTGGCCCACCGGCGCCGTGCCCGCGGACTGACCGCCACCTCCATCGCCTGGGGCGCCTGGGACGGCGGCGGCATGGTCGACGGCTCGATGGCCGGCGAGTTCGGGAAGCTCGGCCTCTCCCTGATGGACCCCCAGCTCGGCATCGCCGCCCTGGAACAGGCCGTCCAGCACGACGAGACCCACGTGGTCGTCGCCGACATCGACTGGACCCGCTTCGCCCCCGCCTTCACCCTCAGTCGTCCCCGGCCCCTGCTCCGCGGCCTGCCCGAGGTCACCGAAGTCCTCACCGGCACCACGGACGACGCCCCCGCCGCCGACGTCTCGACCCTGCGCGCCGAACTCCTGCGGCTCACGCCCGCCGACCAGGAGCAGCTCCTGGTCACCCTGGTGCGCACCGAGGCCGGAGCCGTCCTCGGTCACACCGGCACCGAAGGCGTCGACGAGGACCGGGCGTTCAAGGAGATCGGGTTCGACTCCGTCACCGCGGTCGAACTGCGCAACCGACTCAACGCCGCCACCAGGCTGCGGCTGCCCGCCACCCTCGTCTTCGACTACCCGAACCCCAGGGTGCTGGCCGAACTCATCCACACGGAACTCCTCGGGGACGCCGTCGCCGAGGACCGGCCAACGGCCGCCCCGGCCCCCGCCCCCGCGACCGACGACCCGATCGCTATCGTCTCCATGAGCTGCCGCCTCCCCGGTGAGGTCACCTCGCCCGAGGACCTGTGGGCGCTGCTCGCCGACGGCCGCGACGCGCTCGTCGACTTCCCGGCCGACCGCGGCTGGGACCTCGACGGCCTCTTCTCCGACGACCCCGACACCCCCGGCACGACCTATGTCCGCAAGGGTGGCTTCCTGCACGGCGTCGCGGACTTCGACGCCGAGTTCTTCGGCATCAACCCCCGCGAGGCCCTGGCGATGGACCCGCAGCAGCGGCTCCTGCTGGAGACCTCGTGGGAGGTCTTCGAACGGGCCGGCATCGACCCGACGTCCCTGCGGGGCAAGGACGTCGGTGTCTTCACCGGCATGGGGGCCCAGGACTACACCCCGCGGCTCGGCGGCGGCACCTCGGGCACCGAGGGCTACGCCCTGACCGGCAGCGCGGGCAGCGTCGCCTCCGGTCGGGTCTCGTACAACCTCGGCCTGGAGGGCCCCGCGCTCACCATCGACACGGCGTGTTCGTCGTCGCTGGTGGCGATGCACTCCGCGATGCAGGCGCTGCGCGGCGGCGAGTGCTCGCTCGCCCTCGCCGGCGGCGTGGCCGTGATGTCCAGCCCCGGAGTCTTCGTCGAGTTTTCGCGGCAGCGCGGCCTCGCCCCCGACGGCCGCGTCAAGGCGTTCGCCGACGGCGCGGACGGCACAGGCTGGGCGGAGGGTGTGGGCCTGCTGCTGCTGGAGCGGCTGTCCGACGCGCGGCGCAACGGCCATGAGGTCCTCGCCCTGGTGCGCGGCAGCGCGGTGAACCAGGACGGTGCGTCCAATGGTCTGACCGCGCCCAACGGCCCCTCGCAGCAGCGGGTGATCCGGCAGGCCCTGGGCAACGCGGGTCTGTCGGCGGCCGACGTGGACGCGGTGGAGGCGCATGGCACGGGTACGTCGTTGGGTGACCCGATCGAGGCGCAGGCGCTGCTCGCCACCTACGGCCAGGAGCGCTCCGGCGACGACCGGCCCCTGCTGGTCGGCGCCCTCAAGTCGAACATCGGTCACACCGGGGCGACCGCGGGTGTGGCGGGTGTGATCAAGATGGTGCAGGCGATGCGGCACGGGGTGCT
>NZ_BAABCQ010000324.1:0-3282 GCF_039539045.1 Streptomyces marokkonensis | reverse complement strand
CGCTATATCCAGTTCCTGCTTGAGCAGTTGGCTGGCCGCAACGAGCACCACGTGTTCGAGCAGATCGTGTTTCAGATTGCGCTGCGCAGGCTAAGCAGCAACATCGTGCCGGCTACCGGTCCGGTAAGTGCCGGCGGGGACACCGTCTAGGGGATGCGCGATCGCGACCAGGCATCCAGAATGCTGGCGACGTGACTGGTATGGCCGGCGAGCCCCTCATACAGAAGGCGGGCGTTCGCGTCGGGGAAGTAGGCGTCCAGCAACCCGTAAAACGGTTGGTGGAGGAACAGTTGCTCGTGCACGTTCCGCGGGGGCACGTAGTGGACCAGGGTGTTCCGAAAGCCGCTGTGAGCCTGCAAGATCAGACCGGTCATTGGGGCGTCCAGGATCTCCCTCAGCACGGAGCGGTCGGGAGTTCGCAGGCCAGCTCCGTACTCCTCGTCGAGCTTGGCGAGACTGGAGAACACATGGTGGAGCGTGATATAGCGCAGCTTCCAAAGACTGATCGCAGAGTGCTCGGCCTCCTCGGACAAGAGGACATCAAGGGTGTTCAGCGCGCAAGTCATGGCTGTCAAAGACGCTTTGACCTCCTCAGGCAAAGAGGGGTCGAAACTTCCTCGGTAATGCCTCTTGGCCCGCACGTCTTGCATCCTCAAGTCTGACTTGCGCACCGTGTCGAGGCAGGAAGGCCCTTCCCACGGCAGTCCGTCGGATATGGCCCTCACGTAGCGTCCCATTTCCACAGCGACCGTCCGGAGTCGTGCGCCCAGTACCTCGGCTTCGAAACGTTCGGGCGGGAAACCGAGGAAGAAACTCACTGTGTGGGAGGTCGAGACGAGCCTCCCTCGGAAGCGCCACAGGCCCAGGTCTGTCTCCAGCGGCCGCGCTAGCGGGAGCCATGTGTTGTTGAGGAACTCCTGGCGGTGCTGCTCGATGATGCGCCGGAATTCGGCACTCAGCTCCGCCGGTTTCTTGGCCTTGTCATCGTAGAGCTTGACCGAGTGCCGGGCCCGCGCGATCGTCTCGGCATGGTCGTAGGCAAGTGAGGTCGCAAGATCGGGTGCGATACGGCCCATCGCCCGGTGGGACTCGTGGAGGATCAGGCACATGTAGTTGTACAGACAGAAGACCGGGAGGATGGTCAGTTCCGGTCTGGCGATGACTCGCTGCAAGAAGCGCCGCAGGAACATGCCGTCTTGCATGATCAGCTGCAGGGCGAAGTCGTTTCCGGACAGGCGCGTCGTCATAGGTGGGCCGTGCTCCCCGTGCGGTGTCTGATGTCGCCTTCTGCGGCGGGTCCTGGACCAAAGCTGTCCGAGAGAGCCGGGCAGCCGCTTCCAGGCATCGTGCCAGCAGTCCAAGCCTGCGCACATCACGTTTTTCACTCAGCTGCCGCAGAGCGCTCCGGGCCTGGGCACGAGGGAAGCCTGTCGAGCCTCAGGTGTGCCGCCTATCTCGGGCGCAGCAGGCCCGTAGCAACTTCCCCTTGGCAACTCGTGCCGTGCTCCCCTTGACGAATCGTTTTTGGCCATCAGGTCGGTAGAGGTCAGGGAGTGGGGCGGGCTGAGGAACTGTTCCTCCATGCCACGTCGAACTGTTGGAGGGCTATCGAGTACAGAAGTCCGGGGGCCCGGGCGTAGAGGCAAGGGGAGTTCCTGCCGTGGCTGGAGCTGCTGTAGAAGGTGAGGTAGGCCGCCCGGTCCGTGGCAATCACGCGGCAGGTGTTGGGGAGGTCGAAGCTGCGCAGTTGGACATGGGGTTGCTCGCGGGTCACCTGGGCGATGTAGTCCGTGTTCGCCCGAACCTGGTTCTTGAGCAGGTCGGGCGTGAAGCCGGGATCGAAGAGGCGTAGATCCTGTGAGCGTCGGTCGAGCCAGGAGTCGGCCGGCGCGAGTGTGTCGGGCAGCAGTACCTGGACGGATCCCGGGGATAGCTCCCCCGACCACAGGGGGGAGAAGACCTCGCGGGTGAGTACGTTTCCTCGTCCCGCCAAGACCTTGACCCAACTGGCTCGGCCGAGATCGCGGGCGACATCGCCTTCGGCGGACGACTGGTGACGGTACACACGGGCGAGCCCGGTGCCAGAGAGGCGCGAGCAGACCGCGACCAGCCACCACAGAGGGCGGGAGCCGCGTACGAGGCCGAGGACGAGGATGATCGCGCTGGCTGCAAGCGAGCTGAGTATTCCGAACAGAAACGCAGTCATGCGAGCCATCTCCCAGTGTATGGCTGATCTCGGGTAGGCGGGTTTCCGTTTGGCAGAGAGTCAGCAGAGGTAGGGCAGAAGTTCTCGTAGAACGTATGCGGCGTTCCGGGCCGCCAGCTCGTGAAAGCCGTGACCCTTGCTCTGGTCGGCATTGTCGGACACGCCTCGGATGACGATCCAGCCGGGATTGGTAGCGCCGTGGACTGAGTTTTCCTGCCAGTACTGACTCAGTCCGCCGGCTTCCATGTCCACTGCCAAGACCTTCTCGTGATACTTCTTGAGCCATTCGCGGATGTCGCTCTCCCGGTCAGCGATGACGGCTTCACCGGATCCGATCAAACCTGGATAGACTTCAAATTCCTCCGACGCGTGCGTGGCAATTTGTCCGTGGATCCGTGCCGGGGTTCCATGATCGGCGAAGAAGGCGTTCACCGCGTGGACGACCGGTGCGGGAGCCTGGCGGTGCTCCCCGCGCCGACGGACGTCCCCCAGCGGATTGATCTTGCGGTTCTCGTAATACACGATCTCGGTGGAGACGATCACGTTGCCGACACGCGCGTGCTGATCGTGGATTCCACCGCCCACGCCCACGAGTGCCCACAGCCGCGGGTTGTAGTGGCGACGCAGGTTAGCCAGGGCGGCCATCGCCGAGCGCTGTCCCTGGCTCTGACTCTGGGTGGCCACGATGCGTACGGTTGCGTCCGGAGTGGTGTGCTCGCCCTGGTAGAAATACAGGCCCCCGCCCACCTTGTGCCGTTCGAGTTTCAACTCGTCTGCCACGGATCGCAGTTCCTCACTTAAGATTGTGACCACACCGATGTCCCAGCCGGCGGAGCCTGGTTCGCCGTCCGAGCCGATCTCGGCGGAGCGCGTGGAGTGGTGGGTGGGAGTGGCCAAGGAGACGCGAGCGTGCTCCCCGATGGCATTGTTATTAAAAGTGTTGTGGTCGCCGTGGCTGACGATTCCGCGATTGGTTTTCACTTGTTTCCTCCACCGCTGGGATTGGGGCCTGACGATTCGTGCACGGACGCGCCGACCTGCGCGGCGTCGCCCACGGCGTTGTTGCTGAAATTATT
>NZ_BAABCQ010000323.1:0-3343 GCF_039539045.1 Streptomyces marokkonensis | reverse complement strand
CGTCGACGGCGGAGAACTGCCCGGTGACTCCGATCGCGGCGCGTACGGCCTGGGGGGCGGCGGTGAGGTCGTGGCCCGCGATCTGGGCCTGTCCGCCGTCGGCGGTGATGAGGGTGGAGAGGATCTTGACGGCGGTGGTCTTGCCGGCCCCGTTCGGCCCGAGCAGCGCGAACACGGAACCGGCCGGGATGTGCAGGTCGATGCCGTCGAGGACGGTCTTGTCGCCGTACGACTTGCGCAGGCCGAGGGCGGACACGGCGGTCGGCGACGTGTGACCGTTCCGCTGTATGGGTGTGGGCATGACAGATGAAGGCATGGGGCTCTCCGATCGAAGGCGGAAGCGGATGGGGGAGAGGGAGGGGGAGGGGGGGGGGGGGGGATGTGGGTGTGTGGGTGTCCGGCCCGGTGGGAAGGGGCGCTCAGGCCTCGGCTCGAGGGGAAGGAGGCGCTCAGGTCTTGGCGCGGCGGACGTCGATGTTGCCGTGCCGTGTGCGGGCCCGCACCTGGACGGTGTCCTCGGTCTTCTGCGGGGTCTCGGACGCGGTGAGCGTGTTGCGTACCTGGCCGGAGACCGAGTGGACGTCGAGCCAGGCGGCCGTGCCCTCGCGGACGCCGACCTCGATGGCACCGTAGGAGGTCTCCAGCTGGACACTGCCGCGGACCACGTCGCTCACGCGCAGGGTCCCGTGGGCGGTGACGGCGGTCACCGAGTCCTCGGCGCGCGCGATGTCGATGTCGCCGTTGGCACCCCTCACCCGCAGTTCGCCGGTCGCGGCGCCGACGGTCGTGGTGCCGTGCGAGTTCTTCAGGACGGCGGGGCCGTCCACCAGACCGACACGCAGGCTCCCGGAACTGGTGGTGATCTCGGCCGGGCCCTCGACCCGGTCGACGGTGATCGATCCGTGCGACGCGGTCAGGTTCAGCGGGCCGGTCGTGTCGAGACGGACGTCACCGGACGAGGTCTTCACCCGGCACTCGCCGAGCCGACCCTCGCCGAGTACCTGGGTCCAGGCGCCGGTCAGGTCGACGCGTGAACCCGCGGGCAGCTCGACCGTCACGTCGACGGTGCCGGTGCGGCCGAACAGACTCGCCTTGGGTGTCCTGACGGTCAGTACGCCGCTCGCGTACGTGACCTCGGTCTGGTCGGCCGTCCGCACGTCCAGGTCCTTCTTCTGGTCGCGGGGCCGCACTTCGACGACGGTGTCGAGACGGTCGCCCGCGGTGAACTGGATGGACCCGGCCTCCACACGCGCCGTGGCCGAGATCGCTTGGGGAGTGTCGAAAGAAGGCATGGCTGTCCCGTCCTCTTGGGTCTTCGGAGCGTCCCCGCTGGGGGCGTCGTGTGGGTGAGGTGGTGGTACGGGTGAGGTGGTGGTGCGGGTGACGTGGCGCGGCCGGGTGAGGTGGGCGCGCGGCTAGCGAACCCAGCCGGTGAAGCTCTGCCCGACGGTCCGGGTCTTCTCCGTCGTACGCGGCCGGGCGGGACCGTCGACCGCGGCCGATACGGTGCGCACCAGCCACGCGTTGACCGACAGGCCCTCGCGGGTCGCCGCGTCCTCGGCGCGTGCCTTGAGGTGGGCCGGCAGGCGCAGGTTGACGCGGGCGGTGCCGCCCTCGTCGCCGTCGGCCGGGGCCGGGGTGTTGAGAGGTTCGACGGGCGTGGCCCGCTCCGCGGGGGCGCTGCCATCGGTGGGCGGCGGTGTCACCACGAAATCGGGATCGAGCCCGCGCAGCCGTACGTCGACAGAGCCGGGAGCGAGCTCGCGGGTGATCTCGTCCATCGCGGCGGAGAGCACGTTGAGCATGGTCAGCCGGGTCGCCGACTCCAGCGGAGCGGTGAGCCTCTCGGCCAGCTCCCGGGCATCTTCCCCGCCGGCTTCGGCGGCCACCGCCAGTTCGCGGCGCAGTGTATCGACATACGGGGTGAGGTCCATGGCGTCATCATGGCATCACTGTGGCGCCACAGGCAAGGCCTGAGGTGCTATTTCTGCATCAGTCGTCGGGGGCGGGCTCTTGACCTGCGGGAATGTGTTGACGAATCGTGGCTTGCTGGTGGTGGGGAGTGGTGGTCATTGGTACTCAATCGAGCTCAGTGGCATCCCGGTGGCGCCCGGTGGCGCCCGGTGGTGCCTGGAGGCGCCCGATGGCACTCGATGGTGCCCGGTGGCGCCCGGTGGCGCCCGGTGGTGCCTGGAGGCACTCGATGGTGCCCGGTGGTGCCCGGTGGCACCTGGTGGCACCTGGTGGCACCTGGTGGCGCTCAATGGCGCCGGGGTGGTGCCGGCTTGTGCCTGAGGTGTCGATCGGTGCCACGCGGTGTCAGCCGTGCTGCGGAGGGCGGGGCGGGATTCCGGCCCGGGCCGGGTCAGGGTTGGTGGCCCGTCATGCGGGCCGCGGACGCGATCGTCGCGCGGGCCTCGCGTTCGGCCAGGCCGGTGTCGAGGGCCGCCTCGACCAACGGGGCCACGAGGGCGGGGCCGATGCCGTCCTCGTAGGCGCGGCAGGCGGCCCAGAACAGGCGGGCGTTGCGCCGGCCCTCGTGGGCGCCGAGGACGAACTGGACGAGTCCCCGGCCGTGCGCCTCCGTCGTGATGTGGGTCTGCTGGTGGGCGCGGGGCGGCGGGAGCAGGAGCCGCAGGAGCGCGGGCGGGCAGGCGGCGGGGGGCAGGTGGGCCGTGCCGGGTGCGGCGACGTACGCCCCGTGCCGGGTGCGGGAGCCGGGGCCTACCAGGTAGCCGCCGGCACCGCGGATGTCGATGCCGGGGGCGAGGCGGCCCGCCGAGTTGGGAACGACGGCGTCGGGCGGGCCGCTCAGCCAGAGGTGGCGGCCGCCGCTGGGGGTGAGAACCACGACCGTGGGCGGGATCGTGAACAGGTGGCGCAGGGCGAGTTCGCGCAAGGCGGTCGAGGAGTCCGTCTCGGCCTTCGTGTCCAGGTCGATGCCGATGAGTTGGTGCGGGGGCAGGCCGCAGGCGATGCCGTAGCCGGTCGCCCAGGGCGCGGCGGCGAACAGTTCGCGGATGCGGGCCGGGTCGGTGGAGGCGTCGTAGACCCCGTGGCCGAAGCGGCCGCACTCGCCGTGACAGGGGGCGGGCGCCGGGGCGTGGCGGTGGGGGGAGCGCAGGGCCGGGAGCTTCGTCCGGGACAGCGGGATGACGGCCAGTCCGCGTTCGGCGGCTGACAGGGCGTGTGCGAGGGCCAGCGTCGTGGCCTGCCGGTCGGTGGTGGCCATGAGTCCATGCTCGTACGCACGTTCGAAAAAGGGAAGGGCGCTGCGTGCGACGCGCCGGGGAGGAGGGGTGGGCGGAAAAAGTGCCGGAACGCTTCACCTCTTGTGGCTCTT
>NZ_BAABCQ010000322.1:0-3399 GCF_039539045.1 Streptomyces marokkonensis | reverse complement strand
CGGCCTTCGGCTGGATCTGCCGGACGGCCTTGAACATCTGCGGGAACATGTTCCGCTTATCCTCGTCGCCCTTGGCGACGCCGCCGAGGCTGAACGGCTGGCAGGGAGGACCGCCGGCGAGCACATCCACCTTGCCAGCCAGGTAGTCCATGTCGAGCTCTTGGACGTCGCCCGCGACCAAGGGCACCTTCTCGTCGGGCCCGGGGGCTCGGGTCGGCTTCTGGTCGGCGGGGAGTCGCTGAGCCCCGTTCGCTTCGAGGGTCTCACATGCCCGCTTGGCGAACTCATTGAAGAGCAGAGGGCGGAAGCCGGCACGGTGGACGGCCATAGCCAGCCCTCCAGCGCCGGCGAAGAGTTCGACGCCCGTGCGGTCCTTCTTTGATCCTTCTTGCAGTTCAGCCATTCCAAAAGCATACCGCGGAGTTGTGGATCTTCAAGCCATTTCGATCGGAAGGTTCGTTCGTGCGCGCAGGTCACCGATAGGCTCTCGGGGATCATGTCGACCGAGGGAGTGGGCAGATGGCGCCGGTGGTGGGCTCCGACGACGGGACGCAGTACCACAAGGACTTCACCCTGAGCATCACCAAGGCGCTCGGCGACCAACTGGCGAAGGCCCTGAAGGGGCTGGACCGGGCCCCCCTCGCCGAGGAGAATCTGGCGCGGCTCAAGGAGAAACCTGGGGTCTACCAGCTCTACTTGAACGACGAGTTCGTCTACGTCGGCAAGGCGGACAAGTCGTTGCCGGCCCGCCTTCGTAACCACCTGCGCAAGATCTCGGGGCGCCGCAACATCTCCCTGGAGGAGATGGCCTTCTCGTGCCTGTATGTAGCGGAGGACTTCTCCGCCCTCGCCCCGGAGCAGCTGCTCATCACGCACCACAAGGGTCAGGGCGACATCCCCTGGAACAACAACGGCTTCGGTAACAAGGATCCGGGTCGCCAGCGGGACAGCACCGTGCTGAAGCGGAACCATTTCGACGTCCTGTTTCCCATCGACCTAGACCGACCTGTTGAGGGCCTGCAGGCCGGCGAAACCACGCTCCATACCCTCCTGGAATCGATCAAGACGGGGCTCCCGTACAACTTCAGGTACGGAAAGGTGGCGGAGTTCAAGACCCGGCGAGTTCACGTGCCAGCGGATGGGATGACCGCTGATGAGGTTTTCCGCCTGATTTCCGCCGAGATACCGACGAAGTGGCAGGTCACAGCCCTGATGGGTTACGTGATCATGTACGACGACAGTCCGATTGAGTACAAGAGTGCATGGCGGTACTACCGCAATGGCCAGCCGATCGGCGCCGTTCCGGAGGCTGAACCGGCTGGAGACGTCGAAGGCGATCCGTCAGATCTGGGCGAATGATCTGAGCCGGTGGCACCGCTCCGACGTTTGGAAAGACCAAGGGGGTCGCCGTCAACGACGCAGACCTTGCGGAGATGGTCGCCGTGCGGGTCCGTCGCGGTCAGTCGGACTGGCGGTGCCAGTCGGTGACACACTGGCGACATGATTAGGGAACCCGCCGAAGCCATCGTGTCTGAGGCCGGAGTCGTGAACATCCCGCTGGGAGTGCTTGCCGAGGCTGGCCTGTCTCCAGGGACCGCCGTCCTCATCCACAGCGACGGGGACGGACGCATCGTTGTGAGACGGCACGAGGACGCCATCCGCGACCTTCTAGAGAACGGCTCGCTGTGAAGGGCTGCAGAGCATGTGTGGACCGCTCGGGCTGAGTGCGGCGCCTATGGGGTAGCTCCTGACCAGGCTGCTGTGTCACCCGATCGTGTGGCAGTCCCAAGGCCGCATGGAGTCGTGGGCAGTCAGCATCGAAGGCGCAGCTATGGCTTGCGTCTTCGGGGCCCGCTGGGCTTGATGGCGGCCAGTGGGTTGGTGCCATACGCGTGGGCAGGGGTAACGGGTGGGACAGGGTGGTGGAACATGGTGTCGATCGCGTCCAGATCGGCCTCAGAGAAGGTCACAGTGACGCCCTTCCTCGAGTGAGGCAGGCGCCTGATGTTGTCGCGGAGCCACCGTTCCTTGACGCGGAGGACCTCGGCAGCCTCGGGATAGGTGTAGCGCCGCTTCGGGCCGCGTTCCGGCACGTCCGCTTCCGTTTCACTTCCCATTGCTCGCCTTCCTGGCACGCCTGGCCTGCGCGGACAGGAGGGCGAGCCTCGCGTAATGCGCCTTGCGCAGCGACTGGGCGGCGTCCTCGATCTGCTTTGACGTACCCGAGGGGTGGAGTTTCCGAGCCTCGCTCAGAAAGCGGGACTCGCTCGCCTTGCGTGCCGCTTCGGTACGGGCGGGACGGTCTGCCGTGTTTGCCCAGCTGAGGTGGGCAGCGAGGCGACTGCGCAGCGAGCGTTCCGTGGGGTCCACCGTTGGGCCTCCTTGACCGATGTTCTCTGGTGGATGGTTGTCTGTGAGGACGCTGGCCGTGCCCGATGGGCAGTCAGAGCACGCTTTAGGGTGAAGGGCCAACCGTTGCGTCCCGGGTTGAGCCTTCGATCCTGTAACTTCCCCGTCGGCCGCGCAGGCGCACTAGCTTTGTAGGCCCCCGTACGCGTCAGGTCCTCCGAGGGGAATCGATGGCCAAGCTCACTGATGAGCAGAGGGCGAAGCGTGCGGCTGCGCGAGCGCGCCGCAAGGCTCTTGCCGCCGAGGAGGAGGATCGCCGGGACACGGAGCGGCGTGAAACATGGGCGCGTGAAGGGACACGGCTCACCTGGGACGAGTACAAGGCCGGGGTGCCATGTCGAGGATGTGGCGAACCCATGTATGACGGCTTGGGGAGCTGGCCGGGGCTCATGTACCTCACCGAAGAGGAGAAGCGCGACTACGAGGTCATGGAAGAGCGGTTCCGGGAGCTGCACCCAGACTGCAAGAGCGGCCGCTGGAGTATTGGTGGGTCGCGTGTGAGCCACTGCTGTCTATGCTGTCCGCCACCACCGATGGGGCCGGCGCAGATCGAGAAGCTCACTCGACTCTTTCAGGCCCTTCCCTCTGCAGAGAAACGCAAGAAGAACCTGGACGCCTGGGAGCTGATCCTCACCTGCGATCACGTGACCACCTTCATCCAGCACCGGGAGAACACCTATGTCCGGCGAGTGGTCGACTGCCCTGAGTGTCAGACACGGCGCGGAGTTGTCGAGAGCAAGCGGCTCGGACCCGCATATACCGACGATGGCGTGGAGGCAGCCCGGAGTGAGGTGGAGCAGGCACGTGTCGTTGCCGAGCTGACCAAGGCGAAGGAGCAGCTCCGCCGCCAGCAGCAGCGTGCTGCTGCCACGAGCAGCCGGATCGAGGAGCTCCAGAAGCAGCTCAGCCCGACTGTCCGGGGCGACGGCATTGCGTGAGCGGTGCGTGAGCGGACTGGGTGGGACAGGATGGATTGGGCGGCACGCGGGT
>NZ_BAABCQ010000321.1:0-3470 GCF_039539045.1 Streptomyces marokkonensis | reverse complement strand
CCACATGCCAGATTGCGTCAACTTCCCCGTCCCGGGCGCCAAACGATGACAAGCAATCGAAGGAGGCCCCGAGCATGGAGACAGCGTTGTGAGCGAACCGGTGCCGTTTCAGAAGGAGTTGCTCCCGTGCACATCCCTAACTATGCCTATGCCATGATCCGGTCCGCACTGCCGACTGTCCCTACCTCCCGCCAGGTGGGGGCGCTGGATTGCTGCCTCTGCGACAAGCCCTTTGAAGATCGGCCGCCCGTACCGCTCGGGCCGACTCCCGAGTCGGGACTGTTCGGCTGCCATCCCTGTGTAACTCGGTTGGTCGCCCGGGCGCGGCGGGCCCGTGACGCCGCGCTGCCCCAGGACGCCGAGCGGGCCCGAACGGAGTCCGCGGCCTGGCTGCCGGTGCGTGAGCGGCATCTCGCCCGGCTCGACAGTGCGCGGCAGGCCGCGGAGGCCGTGGCCGGGCTGGCCCGGGACGGTGACACCGAGCCGCTGCAAGTCGCCTGGCTGCTGGTCTCGCTGGAGTCGGCGTACGCCTGGGTCCCGGAGGCGCCGGAGCCACCCACCTCTGCGGAGCGCGAGGACTCAGAGCTGAGGGACGAGGCGCTCCGGCTCGACCTGGCGATGATCACAGCACGGGAGGCGGTGGCGGAGCGGCTCGCCTATCACCTCATCAACGAGGCGCAGCCTGAGGAACCGGAGATGTGCGAGGAGCTCGAATGCCTGGAAGGCTGCTCGGGACGACATGACTCCTCTCACATCGACTGCGGACCGGACGCCGTCTTCGAGGATCTGGCGAAGCACGGAATCACCGTGGAGCAGCCGGAGCCCGAACCGCTGTCGCCTCGGCTCGCGGCTCTCTTGGGAAGGACCGAGGCCGAGGAGAAGCACTCGCTGCTTCCGGACATTGAGGAGCAGGCCCCCGTTGTCCTGGCGCACTTCGGTATCGACGCCGACGATACGGAAGCCCTGGTGAGCGCGGCGGCGGTCGGGCTGGTGGCCGTCGCCTCGGACGTGGACCTTCCGTGGGCCGGCGGTTCGCGCTTCGCGCTTCGGACGTTGTCCGAATCCGTGGCGGAGTTCGTCCAGCACGTCGCCGACCGGGTCTGGGTCACCGCGGAAGTGATGCGTGAACAGGGCTGGCGCGTGGGGTTGCTGCATAGAGCCACTTCGGCTGCGTTCAAAGTTCCCACCTACTTCGGTATGCCGGGCTGGCCTGGCGCCGTCGCCTCAGCGATGGACCGTCTCGCCGTGCTGAACAGGTCGGGCGCACCCGAGGCGCTGACAGATCTCGCGGAGGTAGAAGCCGCGTTGGTCGAAGCGCCTGACCGGCTGGGGGCAGAAGCCCTCGACTGGATTTCCCGCCACGCCCTACTCCGCTAATGCGCCACCCGGCCTGCCCCTCCGCTGACAGACCGGGTCGGGAAAGCCCTCGCACCAGGGCACCCGAACGGTTGCCACGGCGTCCTTCGCCCGCGCAGTTCGGTATGCCCAGTGCCGTTAAGCGTGTTGCCAGTGACCACGTTCACGTCAGACTCGGTCGCGCGGTTCTGCAGCTGCCCGAGCGCCGCGAGACAACCCAGCAGAAGGTAGAGGACCCCGGTGAAGTGGGACGAAGTGACCCTCGTCATTCTCGCCGCGTCCGGCTGCGTCACGCTACTGCTGGCGCAAATCAGCGAGGTGCTCGCGAGGCTGCCACAAATCATCCGCGCGTGGCGGCAGGTCCGGCACGAACTGAGCGCTGGCACCGATCCCGGCTCTCGGGATCACTCAACAAGGGGCACCGCCCCGGGCGCCCTTGCGGTCGACCCAAGCGATGGGGACCATACCTCCAGAAGGACCGGAGCAGGGCAAGACGAGGGTTGATCCGGTCAGCGGCATTGAGGCTCCCCCGGCGTGCGGGAGGTGCTGATCAGCTGGTCAGGGCGGGTTGACAGGGCTTCAGATTCGTTCGTTCGGCCGTTGCCTGGTCGGCGTAATGCTTCTCCTCGAACTCGATCGGGCTGAGGTAGCCGAGCCGTTTTTGGATGCGCCGTGAGTTATAGAACCCATCGATGTACTCGAACAGCGCCAGGTTCGCCTCGGCCCGGGTGGCGAAGACGCGGCCGCGGATGCACTCCGTCTTGGTGATCATCCACAGGTTCTCCGCGAGGGCGTTGTCGTACAAGTCTCCGACCGATCCCATGGACGCCTGAACGCCTGCTCGCAAAAGGCGAGTTGTGAGCTTGATCGACGTATATTGACAGCCGTGGTCCGCGTGATGGATGAGCTGTCCGGGCTCGACCTCGCGGGAAGCCAGGGCGTACTCGAGCGTGGACAGGACCAGGTCGGCGTCCGCGCGGGCGGAGGTCTCCCAGGCCACTACCCGGCGGGAGAACGCGTCCCGGATCGCGGACAGCCACAACGGGCCCTCGCCGGTCGCGATCATCGTCAGGTCGGTGACCCACAGCCGGTTCGGCCCACTCGCGGTGAAGTCGCGCTGAACCAGGTCCGGGGCCGGGGTGGCCTTGGGGTCCCGGCGCGTGAAGCCCTTGCGCCGCGGGCTGATCCCGGCGATGTCGGCTTCGCGCATCAGGCGCTCGACCCTCTTGCGGCCCACGTGGACGCCCACGCGCTTGAGCACGGCATGTACGCGTGGCGAGCCGTAGACCCCGCCCGAGTCGGCGTGGATCTCCTTGATCTGCCCGGTGAGTTCCGCGTCCCGGCGCACGCGTTCGCACGGCTCGCGCTCGGCACGGCGCCAGCGGTAGTAGGTGGAGGAGGGGACGGACAGTTCCCGCAGGACGCGCTCGACCCCCAGGTGCGGGTGCTCGTCGAGGAGCGCCGTCACCTGGGCCGGGTCGGGTCGAGCTGGGCCGCGAAAAAAGCCGAGGCCGTCCGCAGGACCTCGTTCGCCCGCTTGAGCTGGGCGTTCTCCTTGCGCAGCGCGGCAAGCTCCGCTCGCTCGTCGGTGGTCAGCCGGTCATCGCGCTCGCCGGCGTCGGCCTCGGCCTGACGGATCCAGCCGCGCAGGGCCTCCGGATGCACGCCGAGGTCGACGGCCAGTTTTTTGATCTGCGGCTTCGGATCGGCGGTGCGGTACATCCGCACCGCGCGCTCACGCAACTCAAGCGAATATTTCCTGGGGGCAGCCATAGTCGATGTTCCTCTCATGAGTCCCACCTGACCATCTGTCACCACACTCCGCATCTCGGGGGAACCTCACACGCCATTCGGCACAAGTGTGACTCAGTACTTGTGGACTCTGAGGAGGACATCAAGGCGCTCTCCGAGTACCTCGGCCTTCGGCTTCACGTGCGAACGTACACGCACCGGCAAGGCGATCGATTACGCCTTCACCGAGGCGGAGCCCCCAAGGACACCGGCGAAGCTCAGGGCACATCAGTGCTCCAGCCCTAACCAATGTGCCCTGGCGACCTGACGACCCCTCCCGGAAAATGACGAGAGCGGGACCCGAAGGCCCCGCCCAAACCGCA
>NZ_BAABCQ010000320.1:0-3543 GCF_039539045.1 Streptomyces marokkonensis | reverse complement strand
CGAACGTACTTGGGGTAACAGCTGTCCTGTGCGGCAGCGGTCGAAAGTGGGTGGGGACCGGTGAGGGTGCGCAGGCCGGTGGCGTGGGTCGTGGCGGTCGTGCTCTTCGCGGAGGCGGTCGGCGTCGCGGCGCTGAACTGGTTTCTGGGGATCGTCGTCGACCGGCAGAACATGTCCCTGGCCGGTCTCGACCCGGACATGATGTCCGTGTCCTCGAAGGCCGGCGGTGTCGTCTTCGGGCTCTACTTCGCGCTGTGCGGCCTGGTCGCCCTGCTCGTGGCGGTGCGAGGCCGTCCGCCGGCCGGCCTCGGCCGGGTCCTGCTGGTCAGCGCCGCCGTGGTGCACGCACTGCTCGGCGCCGTAGCCTGGGGGCTGGTCGGCCCCCAGGCCTTCCTGTTCATGGTCCTCGTCCTCGCCCTCATCATCCTGCTGCTGATGACCCACGACGTCCGCGAGGAGCCCGCGGCCGGGCGCCCCGAGGGCGGCGGGGGCGACGACGGATCCCCGGTCAGCCCGCCGCCGGCGCCCACAACTCCGTGATGCCGACGCCCAGTTCTGCGAGCAGTCGGCGTACGAGGGGCAGGCTGATGCCGATCACGTTCCCGTGGTCGCCCTCGATGCCGTCGATGAACGGGGCCGAGCGGCCGTCGAGGGTGAACGCCCCGGCGACGTACAGCGGCTCGCCGGAGGCCACGTAGGCCGCGATCTCCTCGTCGGTCGGCTCGCCGAAGCGGACGACGGTGGAGGCGGTGGCCGAGATGTGGCGGCCCGAGGCGGTGTCCCAGACGCAGTGGCCGGTCTGGAGCGTGCCCGCCCGGCCGCGCATCGCCTTCCAGCGGGCGGTGGCCTCCTCGGCGTCCGCCGGCTTGCCGAGCGCCTGGCCGTCCAGGTCGAGCACCGAGTCGCAGCCGATCACCAGCGCGCCGTGCACCTCGGGCTTGGCCGCCACGACGGAGGCCTTGGCCTCGGCGAGGGCGAGGGCCAGCTCCGCCGGGGTGGGCGCGGTGACGGCCTCCTCGTCGACGCCGCTCACGAGTACTTCGGGGGCGAGTCCGGCCTGGCGCAGCAGGCCGAGCCGGGCCGGGGACTGGGAGGCGAGGACGAGTCGGCGACGCGGCTGCTGGTCTGTCATGGGATCAGGGTATCGGCGCCACCGACGGTGTCAGGGACGCCGGCGCCTCACCCCGCGCCGATCACGATCATCGCGAGGACCATGGCCAGAGCCAGGAAAACGCTCAGCCGCCGCAGCATGTCCTGCGTCTCGCGCAGTTCCTTGGGCGGCTCGTTCTCGGGGTCGGACCACAGCATGTTCCCCAGCGTGCGGCTCGGCCGTGGGGCGGCGCTTGAGTACGGGTACTTATTTGGGGCGCGGGGTTGTGGTGCCATGTGGCGCCATGCGCTGGCGCTGTGTGTCGGTGCCGCGCGCCCACGCGGCAAAGCCGCGTGCCGGTACGGTCCCGCGCCCCCCCGGGTCGGCCGGCTCAGGCCGGCCAGTACGTGCGGCCCCATGACGTCGGGCCCGGGTGGGGAAGGTGGGCGGACGCGATGCGGGACGGGTCGGACCACGCGTCCCGCGTGCTCGGCGCGCCGGACGGCTCGGCCTGAGCCGTCACGGCGCGGGCGCGGACCACCGCCAGGGCGGCGGCCAGCTCCTCGGGGGTGGGGTTGCCCCGTATGACCTTGATCGTCACAGCGGCTCCTTAGAGGGGGATGTTGCCGTGCTTCTTCGGGGGGAGGGATTCCCGCTTCGTACGCAGCTGGCGCAGGCCACGGACGATGTGGCGGCGGGTGTCGGACGGCATGATCACCGCGTCGACGTAGCCGCGTTCGGCCGCCGTGTAGGGGTTGAGGAGGGCGTCCTCGTACTCCCGGATCAGGCGGGCGCGGGTGGCCTCGGCCTCGTCACCGGCCTCCGCGATGGTGCGGCGGTGCAGGATGTTGACCGCGCCCTGGGCGCCCATGACGGCGATCTGGGCGGTGGGCCAGGCCAGGTTCAGGTCGGCACCCAGGTGCTTGGAGCCCATGACGTCGTAGGCGCCGCCGAAGGCCTTGCGGGTGATGACCGTGATGAGCGGGACGGTCGCCTCGGCGTAGGCGAAGATCAGCTTGGCGCCGCGGCGGATGATGCCGTCGTGCTCCTGGTCGACGCCCGGCAGGAAGCCGGGGACGTCCACGAAGGTCAGGACGGGCACGTTGAAGGCGTCGCAGGTGCGCACGAAGCGCGCCGCCTTCTCGGAGGCGGTGATGTCCAGGCAGCCCGCGAACTGCATCGGCTGGTTGGCCACGATGCCGACCGGGCGGCCCTCGACGCGGCCGAAGCCGGTGAGGATGTTCGGCGCGTACAGCGGCTGCGTCTCGAAGAACTCGGCGTCGTCCAGGACGTGCTCGATGACGCTGTGCATGTCGTACGGCTGGTTCGCCGAGTCCGGGACGATCGTGTCCAGCTCGGCGTCCTCGTCCGTGACGGCGAGATCCGCCTCCTCCGGGAAGACGGGCGGGTCGGAGAGGTTGTTGGACGGCAGGTACGACAGCAGCTGCTTGACGTACTCGACGGCGTCCTTCTCGTCACCGGCCATGTGGTGGGCCACGCCCGAGGTGGAGTTGTGGGTGCGCGCGCCGCCCAGCTCCTCGAAACCGACGTCCTCGCCGGTGACCGTCTTGATGACGTCGGGGCCGGTGATGAACATGTGGCTGGTCCGGTCGACCATCACCGTGAAGTCGGTGATCGCGGGGGAGTAGACCGCGCCGCCCGCGCACGGGCCGACGACCAGGCTGATCTGGGGGATGACGCCGGAGGCGTGGGTGTTGCGGCGGAAGATCTCGCCGTACGCGCCCAGCGAGGCCACGCCCTCCTGGATGCGGGCGCCACCGGAGTCGTTGATGCCGATGACCGGGCAGCCGGTCTTCAGCGCGAAGTCCATCACCTTGACGATCTTCTGGCCGTAGACCTCGCCCAGCGCCCCGCCGAACACGGTGAAGTCCTGCGAGAAGACGGCGACCGGGCGGCCGTCGACGGTGCCGTAACCGGTGACGACTCCGTCGCCGTAGGGGCGGTTGGCGTCGAGGCCGAAGTCGGTGGAGCGGTGCCGGGCGAACTCGTCCAGTTCGACGAAGGAATCCTCGTCCAGCAGGAGGCCGATGCGCTCACGGGCCGTCAGCTTGCCCTTGGCGTGCTGCTTCTCGACGGCGCGTTCCGAACCGGCGTGCGTCGCTTCCTCGATACGGCGCCTGAGATCCGCGAGCTTGCCCGCGGTCGTGTGGATGTCGGGCTGCTGCTCTTCCGGCTCGGACATCGGGATGCGGCTCCCTGCCTGCTCAAAAGGGTGGGGACGGTTACTCATCCGTAGAGTAGTAGGGGGTCTTGCGATCGGCAGTGCGGTGTTTCCCACACCGTTTTCCCCTTCACAGACGCGGGAACGGGCTTCTCGGAGAGTCCACGCCGTCACCCTGTTCGTGGTTACGATCGAGGCGTCGCGGCGGGACACGTCGGAGGGGGGACACCGTGAAAGCGGTCGAGAAGTCGGAGGCCAAGCGGTCTTAGGA
>NZ_BAABCQ010000319.1:0-3559 GCF_039539045.1 Streptomyces marokkonensis | reverse complement strand
CCCGCCGCGAAAAGCGTTCACTGATCGGTTTTCGTGTTAGCGTACAGGTGGTTCCGGCCCGCGAAGAAGGGGCACCGTGGGGGAGTTCCCGCTTCACGAGCCGGGCCGGCGCCCAGGAGCCCCGCTGCCGACCTGACACCGGCGCCCGGGCTCCTGGGCCCCGGCGCGACCGGCGGAGGAACCGTGAACGCCGTCATCCCCGCCCCAGCCCTCCCGGCCACCGCCGCCCCGACCCACACCCGCACACGGGTCCGTGCCGATGCCCGCGGCCCGGCCGCCGCCGGCCCCTGGCACCTTCGCTCCGACCCCGGTCTGGCCCAGGTCGAGGAGACCGTCCGCGCCCTCCTCGAACCGCACTTGGGCGCACGCCTCCTGCCGGCCACCGGCGGTGAACCGGCTGCCGGCGGTGAACCGGCCGCCGGCGGCGAACCGGGCCCCGTACTGCGCCTCACGCTCGGCGAGGCGCCACCGTCCCCCCGCCGCGCCGTCGGTGTCGCGCCCGACGGCACGCCCGTACCCGTCGACGAGTCGTACGGTCTCACCGTCGGCCCGGACGGCATCACCTGCCGTGCCCGGACCGCCGTGGGCGTCTTCCGTGCCGCCACCACGGCCCTCCAGCTCCTCGCGCTCCCGGGCCCGGACGGCGAACTCGAGCCCCGGCACCTCTCCGACGCCCCGCACTACGCCTGGCGGGGCCTGCTGGTCGACCCGGCACGCTGCTTCATCGACCCCGACGACCTGCGCCGGATCATCGATCTCGCCGCCCTTTACAAGATCAACGTGCTGCACCTGCACCTCACGGACAACGAGGGCTGGCGCATCGAATCCCCCTCGGTTCCGTCCCTGACCGCCCCGCACCGCTCCGGGACGGAGGCCTTCTACTCCGCCGAGGAGTACGCCGCGCTCCAGGAGTACGCGGCCCGCCGGTACGTCACCGTCGTCCCGGAGATCAACCTGCCCGGCCACTGCGCCGCCCTGCGTGCCGCCGTACCGGGCCTGCCCGACGCGCCCGCTCCCGAGGGCGTGGCGGGCCGTTTCACCTACGTACCTCCGCTCGACCTCGCCGACCGGCGGACCCGGACGATGGTGCGCGAGGTGCTGGCGGACGTGTGCGCCACGACGGCAGGACCGTTCGTGCACATCGGCGGCGACGAGGCCGTCGGCATCACCGACGAGAGCTTTGCCGCGGCGGTACGGGAACTGCGTGCCCTGGCACGGGGCTTCGGTAAGCGCCCCGTCGGATGGCAGGAGACGTCGCGCGCCGGGGTGACGGATCAGGACCTCGCGCAGTACTGGGTCGACCCGGGCATGATGGATCTGCCCGCCACGGCCGACGACTTGGCCGAACGCCCCGACCTCCTGGCCGCCGGCTTCACGCCGGAACTGGTCGCGGCCATGCGACGCTTCTTCGCGCCGTCCGCGGACGACCTCCAGCGAGTGCTCGCGGGCGGGGGCCGGGTGATCCTCTCCCCGCAGTCCCACCTCTACCTCGACCGCGGCTATGCCGCCGCCGTCGTTCCCCCGGAGCGGGCGGCGGACGCGGCACGCCTCGGGTTTCCCAGCTACCTGCCGCGCGACGTGCGCCACACCGCCGGCTGGGACCCGGCCGCGCACGGTGTCCCCGACGACCGGATCGCCGGCGTGGAGGCGACGTTGTTCGGCGAGGTCCTTCAGGGGATCGACGACCTGACGACGATGCTTCTGCCCCGGCTCGCCTCGGTCGCCGAGACCGCCTGGAGCGGCCGCCCGGCCACCTGGGAGACGCATCGCGCCGCCCTCGCCCGCCATGGCAGGCTGTGGCAGCAGCGGAGGCTGGCGTACTTCCCGGCCACCGACGTCCCCTGGCGCTGAGAACACCTGTGGGCCGCGGGCTGATACAGCCCGCGGCCCACAGGAGGCGGATCAGGAGATGGATCAGGAGGCGGGTCAGGAGGCGGCAGGCGCGTAGTTGTAGATCGAGGGCACCGCCATGCCGGACTGCGGCGTCACCTCGACGTCCGGGCCGGAGACGACCTGGTACGTCATCCGGTAGAACGGCACGAACCAGCCCTGCTCGACGAGGTGCTTGTTCAGGGCGCGTGCCGCGTCACCCGCCTCCTGCTCCGAGCCGACCTGGATCTTCGGCAGCAGACGCTTCACCGTCGCGTCGGTGGTGCCGAACATGTTGAAGGTGCCGGGAGCGACCTGGTCCTGGGTCGCCACCCAGTCGTTCGGCGACTGCCCGATGTTCATGACCATGGCCGAGTACGCCTTCTCGCGGTAGATCTTCCGCAGGGCGCTCGCGCCGTCGAGCTGGTCCCAGGTGACGGTGACGCCGACGGCCTTCAGGTCCGTCTTGATGGACGAGGCGAGCGCGTCGCTGACGATCGCGGAGACACGGGGCAGCTTCAGTGTGAAGCCGTCGGAGTAGCCGGCCTTCGCCAGCAGTTGCCTGGCCTTCGCCGGGTCGTGCGCGTAGTGGCTGTCCAGCGCCTTGTCGTACGCCTGGGTCTCGGGGCCGTAGATCTGGTTGGTGGTCTGGCCGCGGCCCTGGCGGATCTTGTCGAGCATCGTCCGGCGGTCGATCGCGAGGTTCAGCGCCTGGCGGACCTCGGTCTTGCGCAGGGCCGGGGTGTGCACACCGCCACGGTCGAAGAGCAGCAGGCCCTGGAAGTCGAAGGTGAAGTCGGTCTTCTTCAGCTTGCTGTCGGAGGCGAGGGCGACCTGCTGGCTGGCGTCCTGGATGACAGCGCTGTCGATCTGCCCGGTCTTGAGGCCGTTGACGACGGCCGTCTCGTTGTCGAAGACGCTGATGGTCAGCGACTCGTAGGGCAGCTTCCGGCCCCAGTAGTCCTGCTTGCGCTGGAAGGTGTACTTGTTGCCGATGGCTGTCCTGCCCTTGTCGAGCGTGTACGGGCCGGTGCCGACCGGGGTGGTCCTGAGCGAGCCGTCGGCGAGTTTCGCCGGGCTCGCCATCAGGCCGGCCGCGTCGCTGAGGTGGAACAGCATCGCCGGGTCGGGCGCGGACAGGGTCAGGGTGAGATGCGTGGCGTCCTCGACCGTGACCCGCTTCAGGGGTGCGAGGGTCTTGGCCGCGCCACCGCCGCCGTTCTTGAAGTGTTCCAGGTTGGCCTTGACGGCGTCGGCGTCGAAGGCGGTCCCGTCGCTGAACCTCACGTTCTCGCGCAGGGTCAACGACAGCTTGGTCCTGCTCTCGTCGTACGCCCACTTCGTGGCGAGCATCGGCCGGTAGGAGCCGTCCGGTGCTCTTTGGACCAGCGTGTCGTAGACCGCCTGGAAGTAGGGCAGAGCGCCGCCGATCGCGTCCTTGGGGTCCAGGCTCTGGGCGTTGGTGAGCGTGGCGATGTCGAGCGTGGCCGCGCCGGCCTTCCCGCCGCCGGCGTCTCCTCCCGCGCAGCCCGCGAGGACCAATGAGGCCGCGGCCGCCGTGGCCGCGAGAGCACTGCTTCGAGCGGAAAACCTCATGATGTCGCTCCGTTGGGAGGGCCGGGGACGCGTCACCGGCGACAGATGGAACCCGAGGGCACGTCGGACAGACGCGTCCCGGTGACGGGATCCC
>NZ_BAABCQ010000318.1:0-3576 GCF_039539045.1 Streptomyces marokkonensis | reverse complement strand
CCGCGCGCAGATCCAGGAGGTGGGCGAGTTCGAGTTGGGTGGGCGCCCGCGATGTCGAGGTCGACGGAGAGTCGGGCCCGCTCGTGCCTGCTACAGCAAGATCTGTCTCCGTGCGGCGGGTTTGTGACTGTCAGGGAGCGAGCCTGTGACGGGAGAGCCCATGGAGAACACCGGGGCACTGCACGGGTTCGGCAAGCACCGCCGCCCGTTACTGACTTCGGCTGGTCAGGGTGACGTGGGTTCGTCGAGGATCAGGCCGGTACCGGCTATGAAGCCGTCAAGGGTGCCGGGCCGGTACTGAAGGCGCTGAGCCGGTTACGGACGAGGGCTTCGAGCCGGTCGAGCGCGACCACGGCGAGGTTGGCCAGGCTGCGCTTAACGTGTGCCCATACCCACTCGACGGGGTTGAGGTCGGGTGAATAGGTGGGCAGTAGGAACACCGTCAGCACTCACGCTCGGCGATCAGCTCGCATGGCGTGGGAGACGTGGGTGTTCAGACGCCCAGGCCAGCACGATCGGTGCCTTGACGGGCTGGTGGACGCCGTCGGCGAGCGCGATGAAGTCCCGCTCGCCCATGTTGCGGCGTGCGCTGCTGCCCGCCCGGTGAACGCGCAGACGGTGGCACAGCCGGGTGCGCGAGCCTGGCCGTATCGCGATCAGCCCGGCCACTGACAGACGCCCCGAGCGGCGCCCGCTGACGGTCACGACCGGGGTGTGACCGCGCCAGCCCAGGTTCGTCTTTTGGGCGGCCGGCGGGTGAACCCGGCTTCGTCCTCGAAGCAGATGTAGCCCCCGCAGGCCGCCCGGGCCCATTTACCTCCGCCCAGGTCCCCTCCTTCCACGCGGTCACGGCCTGCTCGTCGCGCTCGGCGACCCGCGGCGCGGGGACCTGCGGGCTGAAGCCGAGCCGGTGGATCAGCCTCGTCGCGCCGGAGACGCTGTAGGAGACGTGCAACTTCCTGCCGATCAGCGTGGCCACCCTCGATGCGGTCCACACCTGGTCCTCCACCCAGCCGTGGGCAGCCGGGGCCCTCATCGAGGTACGCAGCCAGTTTCTCCAGGCAGCGCGGGGACAACCGGCAACGGAATCCGCTCGGGCCACGGGAAGCAAGAGATTCACGACCGCCAGCCCGCCACAACTGGTGCCAGTGGTTAGGTCGTTTCTGATGGCTCTTGCTGGGCTGGGTGGATCAGTGCTCTGGCTGGGCAGGTGCACCTCATGGTGCGGCGGCATGAGCTCACGGATGCGCAGTGGCAGAAGATCGAGTCGTTACTGCCCGCCAACGGCAGGCCGGGCGGGCAATGGGCCGATCACCGCAGAGTGATCAACGGGGTGTTGTTCCGGGCCCGTACCGGTGTGCCCTGGCCGGATCTGCCCGAACGCTACGGCCCCTGGCAGACCGTCTACGAGCGGCATCGCCGCTGGTCGGCGGACGGAACGTGGCAGCGGATCCTGGGCGAGCTGCAGATCGAGGCCGATGCCGCCGACCCGGACGGCAGCCTGGCCCAGACAGTGCGGGAGGAGAGCCGCCAGCGTGGGCGGGAGTGGGCGGTGAACATCGACTCCACCTCCTGCCGGGCCCACCAGCATGCCGCCGGTGCCCGCCGCCGGCCGCCACGCGACTTCCCGTAAAAAGGGGCGGGACGCGTGAGGAAACCGATGGCCGGGAGGCCCTGGGACGCTCACGGGGTGGACTGACCACCAAGGTCCATCTGCTGTCTGACGACCGGGCCCGCCCGCTGACCTGGCAGACCTCCCCGGGCCAGCGCGGCGACAGCCCCATGTTCGTGACCGTGCTGGAGAACTTACGGATCCGGCGGCACGGGTCCGGGCGGCCGCGCAGCCGCCCGGACCGCATCCGCGGCGACAAGGCGTACTCCAGCCGGGACAATCGCGCCTACCTGCGGCGACGGGGTATCAAGGCGACCATCGCCCAGCCCGACGACCAGCGGGCCAACCGCGGGCGCAAGGGCCAGGCCGGAGGACGCCCACCGGCCTTCGACAAGACCCAGTACCGCCGCCGCAGCGCCGTCGAACGGTGCGTCAGCAAGTGGAAGCAGTATCGGGCAGTGGCCAGCCGGTACGACAAGCGTGACTACATCTTCAACGGCACCCTGGCCGTCACCGCCATCGTCATCTGGCTCCGAGACACCGTCCAAGAGCCATCAGAAACGACCTAGCCGACTTCACGCTCACCCGCAACCGCCGCGCGACCTCAGACGGTTTGATCTCCTGCTCGAACCACTCAGCCGCCTGCATCCGTACTGACTCACGGCGCCGACTCCCGCAGGAGGCAGCCCGCCCCCATCCGCATATCTCACACCACACGGATACAGCCGCCCACCCACACCCATCAGAGGCTTCGCAAAGATAAGGCGGGCCACGCGGCTGCCCGTCAATGCCGGTCACGAGTAGACGGAGAGTCAACGCCGTTTCAGTGCGTCATGGCCAGGTTGAGGGCCGGTTCGTTCAAAGCCTTCCGGCAGTGATCGAGTCATGCCGCTGTACCGGGATCGATGGGACGGTTGTGCAGTGCCATCCCGGACGGGGTCTGACTCGTGAGATCTATGACCGAAGTGTCCAGTCACGGACCTGTCGACTGCCGTTGCGGGATGCTGCCTGCCACCGAGCCACAGGGCGTGTCCCTATAGGGGCCTTGCCGAGTTTCAGGCGCCATCACGGTTCAGACCGCCCGAGCAGGCCGGTGCCATTCACCCTAGCCAGCACGTCACGTGGGAGGCGAACCATCATGACGACCCGACAGCGCAGCACCTCCTCGAGCACGGATCCGCCCGTTCGGCGCGAGGTCGTCCTGGGCGTGGACACGCACGGCGAGGTGCATGTTGCCGCCGTGATCTCCCCGCTCGGGAAGAGCCTGGGAACGGAGTCCTTTCCCGCGACGGCGGCCGGCTACCGACAGTTGCTCGTGTGGGCCGGCAAGCGGGGTACGGTGCGCCGGGCCGGTGTGGAGGGCACCGGCACCTTCGGCGCGGGCCTGTCCCGCTACCTGCTGGCCCAGCAGATCCAGGTGTACGAAGTGAACCGGCCCGACCGCTCGGCCCGCCGGCTGCTCGGGAAGTCGGACCCGCTCGACGCGCAAGCCGCCGCGCGAGCCGTGCTTAGTGGCCGCGCCCGGGCCCGCGCCAAGTCCGGCGACGGTCCGGTGCACAGCGCCCGGATCTTCAAGCTCGCCAAGGACTCCGCGGTCAAGGCCCGTACCCAGGCGATCAACCAGCTCAAAGCCGTCCTGGTCATCGCCGATCCCGTACTGCGGGAACGACTGTCCAGCCTGGGCAACCGCGAGCTGTTCCGCACCTGCGCACGCCTCGGGCCAGACGACGGTGAGGAGGGCGAGAGCGCGGTGGTCCAGGCCACCCATATGACTCTGAGAATGCTCGCGGAGCGCATCGAGCAGCTCACCGGGCAGATCAATGAGCTGAACCAACGCCTGACCCAGCTCGTCGAACACCACGCCCCACAGCTGCTCGTACCGGTGGGCATCGGCCCGGACAGTGCCGTTACTCTCCTGATCACCATGGGAGACAATCCCGAGCGGCTGAACACCGAGGCGTCCT
>NZ_BAABCQ010000317.1:0-3581 GCF_039539045.1 Streptomyces marokkonensis | reverse complement strand
CGCGCTTGCCCCGGTCCGCGCTTGCCCCGGTCCGCGCTTGCCCCGGTCCGCGCTTGCCCCGGTCCGCGCTTGCCCCGGTCCGCGCTTGCCCCGGTCCGCGCTTACGCCGCCCCGCGCTGGAGCGCCTCGCACACCGCAGTGGACTCGCGCGCGCCCAGTTCTACCGCCCTGCCACAGTGGGCGATCCACGCGGCCATACCCTCCGCGGTTCCGGAGGCGTAGCCGTCGAGCGCCGCCAGGTAGGCCGCGCGCCCCAGTTCGGCATGGCCGACCTCCGCCGGGCAGACCGATTTCGGGTCCAGGCCGCTGTTGATCAGGACGATACGCTCGGCCGCACGCGCGACCAGGCCGTTGTACGAAGTGAAGGGACGCAGCGCCAGCAACTCACCGTGCACGACGGCGGCCGTCACCAGCGCCGGCGCGGAACCGCCCCCCATGACCAGTCCGGCCAGACCGTCCAGACGGCCGTGCGCCTCCCCGGCGTTCGGCAACGGCAGCTCGACGAGCGGCTCGTCCACCGGCTCGCCCTCCTGCCGGGGCCGTCCCACCTGATCAGCATTGTCCGCCGCAGCCACCAGATGCAGCCGGGCCAGCACCCGCAGCGGGGACTGCCGCCAGATGGACAGCAGCTGCCCTGCCTCGGCGGTCAGCCGCAGCGCCGCGCCCACCGCGCGCGCCTCGTCGTCGTCGCCGCTGAAGTCGGTCCGCCTTCGCACCTCCTCCAGTGCCCAGTCCGCCCCGGACAGCGCTGCCGAACCCCGCGCGCCGCGCAGTGCGGCCTCGGAGGTGATCTCGTTACTGCGACGCCGCATGATCCGGTGGCCGTAGACCCGGTCCACGGCCTTGCGTACGGACTCCACGGACTCGGCCACACCGGGCAGTGCACCCAGGGCCGCGAGCGGATCGGCGGTCGCGCCTGTCGTACTCATGAGTACGACCCTACGCATCCCGGCACCACACCCCACGAATGAGTGGTCTTCCTCACGTGCGCCCAGCCCCTCGCACCACTCACGGCCATGACGCCACTACCCTTGGTGAACATGAAAATTGCTTTCGTCGGGAAGGGCGGCAGCGGGAAGACCACCCTGTCCTCCCTGTTCGTCCGCCATCTCGCCGCCACCGGTGCGCCCGTCGTCGCGGTCGACGCCGACATCAACCAGCACCTGGGGGCCGCGCTGGGCCTCGACGAGGCGCAAGCGGCCGCACTGCCCGCGATGGGCGAACACCTCCCGCTGATCAAGGACCATCTACGCGGCACCAACCCGCGCATTGCCTCCGCCCAGAAAATGATCAAAACGACTCCGCCCGGCGAGGGCTCGCGCCTCCTGCGGGTACGCGAGGACAACCCCATCTACGACAGCTGCGCCCGGCCGGTGGAACTCGATGGCGGGGCCGTCCGTTTGATGGTCACCGGGCCCTTCACGGACGCCGATCTGGGAGTCGCCTGCTACCACTCCAAGACGGGAGCGGTGGAGCTGTGCCTGAACCACCTGGTCGACGGCCGTGACGAGTACGTCGTGGTCGACATGACCGCGGGCTCGGACTCGTTCGCCTCCGGCATGTTCACCCGCTTCGACATCACGTTCCTCGTCGCCGAGCCGACCCGGAAGGGGGTCTCCGTCTACCGCCAGTACAAGGAGTACGCCCGCGACTTCAACGTCACCCTGAAGGTCGTCGGCAACAAGGTGCAGGGGCAGGACGACCTCGACTTCCTCCGCGAACAGGTCGGGGACGACCTGCTGGTGACCGTCGGGCACTCTGACTGGGTGCGTGCCATGGAGAAGGGCCGGCCTCCCCGGTTCGGCCTCCTGGAGGACGCCAACCGCCGTGCGCTGCGCACCCTGCACACGGCCGCCGACGCGACGTACGAGCTACGGGACTGGGAGCACTACACGCACCAGATGGTCCACTTCCACCTGAAGAACGCCCACAGCTGGGGCAATGAGCGCACCGGGGACGACCTGTCGGCGCAGGTCGACCCCGGGTTCGTCCTCGGTGAGGGCGTCGTCGCTCCGGCGTGACGAGCCGAGGCTGGGTGAACCGAGGCTGGGTGAACCGAGGCTGGGTGAGCCGAGCCGAGGCGGGATGGCAGCCTCGCCGCCCTCACGCTCTTCACCGGTCCCGCCGTGTCGGCTACCGCTCGGCGGGCGGCGCCCCGGGCACGCCCTTCGGTGCCGGTGCCGGGTCGGCGGAAAGGAAGGACGCCCAGCCCTTCTTCGGGGCCTCACCGACGTCCAGCGTGCGCAGCTTCTTCAGCACCTTCGGGTCCTGGGCGTCCAGCCAGTCCGCGAGCTGCCGGAAGGAGACGCAGCGCACCTCGTCCTTGGTGCACACCTCCTCGATGACCTCCTCGATGGCACGCATGTACGTGCCACCGTTCCAGGACTCGAAGTGGTTGCCGATGATCAGGGGCGCACGGTTGCCGTCATAGGCCCGCTGGAATCCCTGGAGCAGGCCGTCGCGCATCTGGTCGCCCCAGAGCTCATGCTTGGCGGGGTCGCCCTGGGTAGTGGTGCCGGACTGGTTGACCATGAAGTTGTAGTCCATGGTGAGCTGCTCGAAGGTGTGCCCGGGGAACGGCACGAGCTGCATCGACAGATCCCACAGCTCCTGCTTCTTCTTCGGCCAGATCTGATTGTTCACGCCGCTGCTGTCGTAGCGGAAGCCCATCTCACGAGCGGCCCGCGTGAAGTTCTCCTGCCCTTCCAGGCATGGGGTGCGGGCGCCGATCAACTCCTCGTCGTAGTCGAAGGGGAGAGGCGCCGCGTTCTTCATGCCCGTATTGGTCTTCCAGGTCTTGACGAACTGCTTGGCCTGGCGGATCTCCTCCTTCCACTCCTCCACGGACCACTCGCCGACGCCGCCGCCGCTACCGCAGAAGTGGCCGTTGAAGTGGGTTCCGACCTCGTTGCCCTCCAGCCACGCCAGCCTCAGCTGCTCGACGGTGTCGGCGATGCCCTGCTCGTCGTTGAAGCCGATGTCCGAGCGGCCCGGGGAGTGCTGCGGCGGCCGGTACAGATCCCGCTTCTCCTTCGGCAGCAGGTACACGCCGCTGAGGAAGTAGGTCATCGTCGCGTTGTTCTCCTTGGCCACTTCACGGAAGTGGGAGAACAGCTTCTGACTGTCCTCGCCCGCGCCGTCCCAGGAGAAGACCACGAACTGCGGCGGTGTCTCACCGGGCTTGAGCCGCTGGGGCCGGGGCAGGTGCGGCTGGGCCCCGGTGTACGCGGTGGAACCGTCACCGATCAGCCGGACCGCGTTCTTGGGCGCGGGCGCCGCTTCGCCCTTCTCCTTCTGCGGACCGTTCGTCCCTTCACCGGAACCGTTACCGCTGCCGATCGCGCAACCGGCGAGCGACGCGGCGCAGACCGCGGCGACGATCGCCGTGCGCGCGGCAATCACGGGACGCGCGGCGATCCTGTGGGTGGCGGCCATTTTCCGCCCACCTTCTTCCTTCTCTCGGGCCCACACCGACGAGGCGATGTCGGGTACTGAGCCGGGATGTGCCATCAGCGCCGTCAAGGTGGCACGCATGCGAGAAGGAATTAGTACGACAAGCCGATGAAATACTCGAAAGTCGG
>NZ_BAABCQ010000316.1:0-3633 GCF_039539045.1 Streptomyces marokkonensis | reverse complement strand
GACCCATACCAACCCGCTGCGACCCCTGACCCGAGAACAGGAACCCGACCCTGCCCGTCCGGTTGGCGCGTCCGGTGACGACGTTCACCGCCGGTGCGCCGGCCGCGAGGGCCGCCAGCCCCGCGCGCAGTTCCGCGGGGCCGGCGCCGACCACCGCGGCCCGGTACTCCAGCGCCGAACGCGTCGTGGCCGACGAGAACCCGATGTCAAGGACGTCGAGGGGTGACGCGTCGTCGGTAGTGAGGGCCGTCAGACGCTCCGCCTGGGCCCGCAGAGCCACATCGCTTCTCGCCGACAGGACCCAGGGCACGGGCGCCGGGGTGTGTACCCGGTGCGACTCGGTCACAGCCGCGGCGGGCGCTTCCTCGATGATCGTGTGCGCGTTGGTGCCGCCGATACCGAAGGACGAGACCGCGGCCCGTCGGAGGCCCTCGGTCCCGGTCCAGGGCACCGGCTCGGTCAGCAGCCGCACGGCACCCGCCGACCAGTCCACGTGCGGCGTCGGCTCGTCCACGTGCAGCGTCCGCGGCAGCACACCGTGCCGCATCGCCATCACCATCTTGATCACACCCGCCACACCCGCCGCGGCCTGCGTGTGACCGATGTTGGACTTGACGGACCCCAGCCACACCGGACGGTCGTCGGAACGCTCCTTGCCGTACGTGGCGAGCAGTGCCTGCGCCTCGATCGGGTCGCCGAGCTTGGTTCCCGTGCCGTGCGCCTCCACCGCGTCCACATCGGCCGGCGTGAGCCCGGCGGAGGCAAGGGCCTGCCGGATCACCCGCTGCTGCGACGGACCGTTCGGCGCCGTCAGACCGTTCGACGCACCGTCCTGATTCACCGCACTGCCCCGCACGACAGCCAGCACCCGATGACCGTTACGCTCGGCGTCGGACAACCGCTCCACCAGCAGCAGGCCGACGCCCTCGCCCCAGCCGGTGCCGTCGGCACCGGCGGCGAACGCCTTGCAGCGGCCGTCGGCCGACAGCCCCCGTTGCCGGCTGAACTCCACAAACAGGTCCGGCGTGGTCATCACGGTCACGCCCCCGACCAGGGCCATCGTGCACTCGCCACCGCGCAGCGCCTGGGCCGCCAGGTGCAGAGCGACCAGGGACGACGAGCACGCCGTGTCGACCGTGACCGCGGGGCCCTCCAGCCCGAAGGTGTACGAGACGCGTCCGGAGACCACCGAAGCCGCCTTGCCGGTGAGCACGTACCCTTCGATCTCCTCGGGCGCGTTGCGCAGCCCGTTGGCGTAGTCCTGACCGTTGGTGCCGATGAAGACACCGGTGCGGCTGGTGCGGACGGACTCGGGGGCGATGCCCGCGCGCTCGAAGGCCTCCCAGGCGGTCTCCAGCAGCAGCCGCTGCTGCGGGTCCATCGCCAGCGCCTCACGCGGCGAGATCCCGAAGAGACCGGCGTCGAAGCGGTCGGCGCCCTGAATGAAACCGCCCTCACGCGTGTATGTCTTGCCGGACCGGTCGGGATCGGGGTCGTAGAGCGCGTCGAGGTCCCAGCCGCGGTCAGTGGGGAAGCCGGACATCGCGTCCCGGCCGGAGCCGATCAGCTCCCACAGGTCCTCCGGCGACTCGACGCCGCCGGGGAAGCGGCAGCTCATGCTGACGATCGCGAGGGGCTCGTCGGATACGGCGGCCGTCGTGTGCAGGGCGTCCGCCGACGGGTCCCGCGGGCTGAGGAGTTCCTCGGCCAAGTGGCGGGCGAGGACGGTGGGGGTCGGGTGGTCGAAGACGAGGGTCGCGGGCAGCTTGAGCCCGGTGACCGAGTTGAGCCGGTGCCGCAGCTCGACGGCGGTGAGCGAGTCGAAGCCCGTCTCGCGGAAGGTCCGGTCGGCGTCGAAGGCGCCCTCGCCCGTGTGGCCGAGCACCAGGGCGGCCTGCTCGCGGATCAGCTCCAGCAGAATGCGTCCCTGCTCCCCCGGTGCGACCTCGAGCAGGCGCTGGACCAGCGCGGACGCGGGCACTTCGGCGTTACGCGCGGCCTGGGCGCGGACTTCGAGTGCCGTGCGGGCCTCGGGCACGCCGAGCAGCAGCGGGCAGGGACGCATGCCGGCGAAGGCCTGGACGAAGCGGTCCCAGTCGACGTCCGCGACGGTCACGGTGGTCTCGCCGTGGGTCAGCGCACCGTGCAGTACGGAGAGGGAGGGAAGCGCCGCGATCGCCCGTACGCCGCGCCGCCGCAGATGGTCACCGACGGCTCCGTCGGCCATGCCGCCGTCCGCCCAGGGCCCCCACGCGACGGCCAGCGCGGGCAGGCCCTGCGCCCGGCGGTGCTCGGCGAGGGCGTCGAGAAAGGCGTTCGCAGCACCGTAGGCACCCTGGCCGGCGTTGCCCCAGACACCCGTCATCGAGGAGAAGAGCACAAAGGCGTCGAGATCGTGGCGGTCCCGGGTCAGTTCGTGCAGGTGCAGTGCCGCCTCCGCCTTGGGGCGTAGCACATGGTCGAGGCTCTCGGGTGTGAGTGCTTCGACCAAACCGTCCTCGAGCACGCCGGCGGTGTGCACCACGGCGTTCACCATGTGCCGGGCGAAGACCTCGGCGAGCGCGTCGCCGTCGGACGCGTCGCATGCCGCGACGGTGACCCGGGCGCCCAGCTCCTCCAGATCCGCGCGGAGTCCGGCGATGCCCGGGGCCTCGGGGCCCCGGCGGCTGAGGAGGAGCAGGTGCTCGGCGCCGGCTCCGGCGAGCCAGCGGGCCACGTGTCCGCCGAGCGCGCCCGTACCACCGGTCACGAGAACGGTGCCGCGTGGCGTCCAGGGTGCGTCCATGGGTGCCGCGCTCTGCGGCGCACGCACGAGGCGGCGGCCGGAGACGCCGGAGGCGCGTACGGCGAGTTGGTCCTCGTCGCGCTGGTTCAGCAGGCCGGCCAGGCGCTCCAGCGAGCGAGGGGTCAGCTCGGCAGGCAGGTCGATGAGACCACCCCAGCGCTGCGGCTGTTCCAGGGCGACGACCCTGCCGAGGCCCCACAGCTGGGCGGAGATGGGGTCGGCGAGCGGATCAGCCGTACCCGTCGTCACCGCACCGCTGGTCAGACACCATAGGGGGGCCTCGATCCCGGCGTCGTCGAGGGCTTGGAGAAGCAGGACAAGCCGCTTGAGGGCGTCCGTACCACCTTCCTCCTGAGCTGGTGGTGCGACGAACATGACACCGTCCACCCGCTCATGCCCGGCGTCGGCGAGAGCGCGGACGAGCGCATCGCGGCCGGTGTCGCCGGTCACGGCGACCGGTACGACCATGAGGCCGAGTTCCGTGAGCCCGGCGCGGATCGCCTCGGTCCACGCGGTCTCCTCGGGGACCACATGGAGCCAGGTCCCCGACGGCATGGCCCCGGCCAGGTCGCGGAGCGGCTGCCAGGTGATCCGGTACCGCCGGCCGTCGGCGACGGACTGCTCGCGCCGCTGCCGACGCCAGGCGGACAGCTTGGGCGCCACGACGTCCAGCTCGACGGGCTCCAGTCCGAGAAGCGCACCGAGGGACGCCGGGTTCTCGCTCTCGACGGAGTCCCAGAAATCGGCGTCCAGCGTCTCCCGGGCACCGGCGGTCGCCGGCCCAGGCGCGTCGAGCCAGTAGCGCTCGCGCTGGAAGGCGTAGGTGGGCAGGTCGACGCGGCGGGCGC
>NZ_BAABCQ010000315.1:0-3635 GCF_039539045.1 Streptomyces marokkonensis | reverse complement strand
GGGTTATCCATGTATTCCAGGTACCGTGTGGTCATGGATGATCGGCAGCTGACCGAAGAGCTTTACGACTGCCTGTTCGCGATCCGTACCCAGGTGCACGCCGAACTCAAGGACCTGGCCAGGGAAGTGGGACTGACCGACGCTCAGGTCGATGCGCTGTGGAGGCTGAGCCGAGGGCGGGAGATGACCGCGCGTCGTCTGGCCGACCTCCTGCAGTGCGACGCCTCGACCGCCACGGCGATGATTGACCGGCTGGAGAAGCGCGGCCTGGTCCGCCGTGTCCCCCACCCCAACGACCGCCGCGCGAAAGTCATCCAGCTCACCCCCGAAGGATGCGCTCTGCGCGATCGCGTCATCCAGCACACCATCGAGCACTCGCCCTTCGACCGCCTCGACCACGAGAGCAGGCTGCGCCTGCTCACGCTTCTCCGCGAAGTGATCGACGGCCCCCGCCCGACGGGTGAGGCCATCGGCGTCAAGGACACCGTGAAAGAGGAACAGCAATGAACAGCGGGACTGCGGTCATCACGGGCGGAGCCTCGGGCCTGGGTCTGGTGACGGCACGCCACCTGACCAAGGCCGGTCAGAGCGTCGTCCTCGTCGGCCGGGACGCCTCGCGCACCCGGGCCGCCGCCGACAGCCTGCGCGGCCTGGCCCCCGCGGGCAGTGACGTGGCACCGCCGAGGACGTACACCGCTGACCTGGAACAGTGGTCTCAGGTACAGGCACTGGCAGCGGAACTGGCCGCCGACAAACACCCGGTGGACGTCCTCATCAACAACGCGGGGGCGGCGTTCCCCCGGTACGAGCAGACACCGGACGGCGCGGAGCGCACCTACGCGCTCAATCACCACGCCCCGTTCCTGCTCACCCATGCCCTCCTGGCCGACGGAGTGCTCTCGCGCGGAGCGCGGATCATCAACATGTCCTCGTTCGTGGAAAAGCGCGGCAAGCTCGATGCCACCGATCCGGATGTCGCGGGAACATCGTGGAGCACACGCTTCTACCACCAGATCAACGTCTACGCGACGAGTAAACTCGTCAGCCTCCTGGCCGCGCGGGAACTCGCACACCGCCTCCCTGACGGCATGAGCGTCTACAACGCCAATCCCGGCATGGTCAAGGGCACCGCGATGAACAGCAACGCCGGCGGCCTGATGCGGCTGACCGCCCCGCTGTTCCGTCCGTTCGCCATCACCCCGGACGAAGGTGTGCAGACCCCGGTCTGGCTCGCCGGCGCCTCGCCCGCGCCGCGCCCCAGCGGCGGCTTCTTCAGCGAGTCCCAGCCGGACACCCCTTCGCGCCTGGCCCTGAACGACACCCTCGCCCGAACCGTCTACACCAAGACCGCAGCCCTCCTCGGTGTGGAGCCCCTCACCAGCTAGGGGCGGCCCGGAACCGGTGTCACGCCGGGCTCGCGGCCGTCCCGCTCTGCGGCTGCCTGGCCCTGCGGAGGTACGCGGGCCGGGCACCGTCGCCCGGATGGACAGGTCCACACCGAGGCAGCTGTTCACGTCCAGCTCGAACCGGCCGTACGGTCACCGAGCGGCTGCGCTCGCTGCGCCTGCCGGCGGCCCGACCAGGGCCTGACGAGTCGGGAGCCGGCTACGTCGCGAGTCCGGTGACCTTGGCCAGGAAGTCGGCGTTCGCGGCCACGTCGTGGCCGAGGACGACCGAGTGGTGCGGCAGCTCCGCCAGGCGCCGGGCGACGTTCTCGCAGGCGGCCGCGGTGCCGCCGCCGTCGGCCCCGAGGAGGGCGAACACGTCCGGGTAGCGGTCCTCCGTCTCGCCGCTCATGAAGTCCGCCCCGCCCAGCACGCGGCCGGTCTCGTCGACGGCCGGGGCCGCGCCGGCCTCGATCCTGGGGAACACCAGTGCCGCCGCCTCGCCCTCGGTCGCCAGGGGGACGCCGAACCAGCCGGTGAACTGGTCCGGGAACACCTGCGTCTTCAATTCCTTGCCGCGCTCCCACAGCGGCGTACGGTCCCCGGCCAACAGAGCCTCCGTCACCCGCTCGTCCTGTGTCGGGTGCAGCGTCTCGCCTGCCTCCAGACGCTCCCGGGCGGTCTCGAACCAGCCCAGCGCCTCCAGCAGACCGAGGCCGACGGCCGCCGCCGAAGGCCAGGGCAGGACGTCCACCCCGCCCCGTTCGCCCGGCCGGACGAACACGCGGTCGTTGGCGAGCAGGCCAGCACCGTGACGGGAGGCCAGGGCGAGAGCGGTCGTCGTCTTGCCCGCGCCCTTGTCGCCGAAGGTGAGGACCGTGCGCCCGTCCTGGACGACGGCCGAGGCGTGCAGCACGGCCCAGCCGTCGCGCAGCAGCAGGCCCCGCACCATCTCCCGGGCCAAGCGGGCGGTCGCCGTGGCGACGTCCCCGGTGCGGCAGCCGACGACGTCCAGCCGCGACACCCCCGGCTCCGACCGGTAGGCAAGCGCACCCTCCGGCGACACGGCCCGGATCACACCCCCGGACGCGTCCGCCGCGAGGAGAAGTCGGGCCCGCGCGTAGGTGGTGCTCGTGTGCGGGGACCGCGTCACGGCCAAGGCGATGTCGTCGTACTCGCGGTTGTCCACGCCGGCGGTGACCAGAGCCCCGGCGCTGACGCTCGCGGGGTCGGCCTCGGCGGCCTTCCACCAGGTGCCGAAGTAGCGGGCGGACCAGTCGGTGACGGCCTGCTCGGCGGAGACGACGCTCACGACCGCGCCGGCGCTCTCCAGACGTACGGCATGAGTGTTCATGATCAGTTCCCCCTGAACGGAGTCAGTAGCTACGGAGCACCGAGCACGGCCACATCGGCAACGACGCCGCCGACTGTGACCGAGCGTCGCGGGTGGCCCGTACGGCAGTTGCGGCGCTCCTCGTGTCGACGGTGCACGTGGCCGCGTCCGGCGTCAGGCCTCAGGCGTCCGGAGCCGGTCGGTGCACGGTGACCTGCTGGGTTGGAGATGTGGCGTCGTCGGTCGTCGCGGTGCGGCGGGCGTAGGCGCGGGCTGCGCGGGCGCGGTCGCCGCAGCGGGTGGAGCACCACTGGCGGCGGCCGCGCTTGAGCAGGAAGCGGTTGCAGGGTGGGGAGGCGCAGGCGGTCAGGCGGGCGGCGTCGGCGGCGGTGAGCAGGTCGGCGGCATCGGCGGCGATGACGGCCAGTGCATGCTCGACGATCGCGGTGGTGGGGTGGGGCGTGGCTCGGCAGGGACCGGCCTTCTCGTCCCACAGTAGAAGGGAGGCGGTGGGGACGCGGGTCATCGCGTCGTTGATCGCCGTGACGGCGGCGGGCAGGGCGGGCTGCCCGGCGATCCGGGAGGCCAGGAGCGACCTCACCTGTTCGCGCAACGAGCGCAGCTGTGTCGCGCACACCTCCGCCAAGCCGGCGTCGGCCGGGGCGAGGTCGCGCCGCGTCAGCCACTGCTCGGCCTGCGCCGGGGTGCCCAGGAGATCGGCCATGTGCCCGCCGGGCAGTGCGACGGCACTGTTCGCCAGGGCCAGGGCGGGGTGCTCGTCCTCGCCCGGCGCCGATGGCGGGGCGGCTTCTTCCGTCACGAACGACACGAACTCTTCCATGCTCCTCATGGTACGGATTGCATTCATCCATGAGGTATGAATACAGTCGATTCACGGTTAACACGTAATCTATCCG
>NZ_BAABCQ010000314.1:0-3652 GCF_039539045.1 Streptomyces marokkonensis | reverse complement strand
AGCACGCCGCCCTCTCAAGGCGGTAGCGCCGGTTCGAATCCGGTCGGGGGTACAACAAGGTTCGGTGGCCCTTCGCTTCGGCGGAGGGCCACCGGCGTTTTTCACCGTCGCCAACTCCCCGTACGATGCCATCGCTTCGGGGGAGAGGGCCCGCCGCGGCGTTGAGGCGGGCCCGTTCCGGTCACGTGTCCGGAGGTGCGGTCAGCCCGTGCGGCGCAGGGCCTCGGAGAGGCGGCCGGCGGCGTCGATGATCGCCTGGGCGTGCATACGGCCCGGGTGGCGACTGAGACGCTCGATGGGGCCGGAGACGGACACGGCGGCCACCACGCGGTTGGAGGGGCCCCGCACGGGCGCGGAGACGGACGCCACGCCCGGCTCCCGCTCGCCGATGGACTGCGCCCAGCCCCGCCGCCGCACACCGGACAGCGCCGTCGCCGTGAAGCGGGCGCCCTGCAGGCCGCGGTGGAGACGCTCGGGCTCCTCCCAGGCCATGAGGATCTGCGCCGACGAACCGGCCTTCATGGTGAGCGTGGAACCGACCGGGACGGTGTCCCTGAGGCCCGACAGCCGCTCGGCCGCGGCCACGCAGATACGCATGTCTCCCTGGCGGCGGTAGAGCTGAGCGCTCTCGCCCGTGATGTCACGGAGGTGGGTGAGCACCGGGCCCGCCGTGGCGAGCAGGCGGTCCTCGCCGGCCGCCGCGGCCAGTTCGGCCAGGCGCGGGCCGAGAATGAAGCGGCCCTGCATGTCGCGCGCCACCATACGGTGGTGTTCCAGCGCCACGGCCAGGCGGTGGGCCGTGGGTCGTGCCAGTCCGGTCGCAGCGACCAATCCCGCGAGGGTGGCCGGGCCGGACTCCAGAGCGCTCAGGACGAGGGCCGCCTTGTCCAGAACGCCGACGCCGCTACTGTTGTCCATGCAACGATACTCCCGTCTCACTCTGTGAAACGCAAGTTCAATTTTCCATGGAACCCGCCACTCTGGACGGCAGGAAGTCACAACGGCCCGTGACGCACGGGCCTGGTGGCGGCTGCCCGGAAACACAGGGGTGCGGGCACCGCTTCCCCAAGATCTCTAGTTGGGTCGGCGCTTCGTCGCCGGCCGGAGGGAAAGCGATGGGTAGGACACTCGCGGAGAAGGTCTGGGACGACCACGTCGTCCGGCGCGCCGAAGGCGAGCCCGACCTCCTCTTCATCGATCTGCACCTGCTGCACGAGGTGACCAGCCCGCAGGCCTTCGACGGCCTCCGCAAGAGCGGCCGCCCGGTGCGCCGACTCGACCTGACCATCGCCACCGAGGACCACAACACCCCCACCCTCGACATCGACAAGCCCATCGCGGACCCGGTCTCCCGGATCCAGCTGGAGACGCTGCGCAAGAACTGCGCGGACTTCGGCGTCCGGCTGCACCCGCTGGGCGACGTCGAGCAGGGCGTCGTACACGTCGTCGGCCCGCAGCTGGGCCTGACCCAGCCCGGCACCACCGTGGTCTGCGGCGACTCGCACACCTCCACGCACGGCGCCTTCGGCGCGCTGGCGTTCGGCATCGGCACCTCCCAGGTCGAGCACGTGCTGGCCACCCAGACGCTGCCCATGGCCCGCCCGAAGACCATGGCGATCACCGTCAACGGCGAACTGCCCGACGGCGTCACGGCCAAGGACCTGATCCTCGCGATCATCGCGAAGATCGGCACCGGCGGCGGCCAGGGCTACATCCTGGAGTACCGCGGCGAGGCCATCGAGAAGCTCTCGATGGAGGCCCGCATGACCATCTGCAACATGTCGATCGAGGCCGGTGCCCGCGCGGGCATGATCGCCCCCGACGAGACCACCTTCGCCTACCTCCGGGGCCGCGCCCACGCCCCCGAGGGCGCGGACTGGGACGCGGCGGTGCGGTACTGGAAGACGCTGCGCACGGACGACGGTGCCGAGTTCGACGCAGAGGTCGTCATCGAGGCCGCCGAGCTGTCGCCGTTCGTCACCTGGGGAACCAACCCGGGCCAGGGCGCGGCGCTTTCCGCCGACGTCCCCGACCCGGCCTCGTACGAAGACGCCTCGGAGCGCTTCGCCGCGGAAAAGGCCCTGGAGTACATGGGGTTGGAGGCCGGGCAGCCACTGCGCTCCATCAAGGTGGACACCGTCTTCGTAGGTTCCTGCACCAACGGCCGCATCGAGGACCTGCGCGCCGCCGCCGAGATCGTGCGGGACCGCAAAGTCGCCGACGGCGTACGGATGCTGGTCGTCCCGGGCTCCGCGCGGGTGGGTCTGCAGGCCGTTTCCGAAGGCCTGGACGTGGTCTTCAAGGAGGCCGGCGCCGAGTGGCGGCACGCGGGCTGCTCGATGTGTCTGGGCATGAACCCGGACCAGCTGGCCCCCGGTGAGCGCTCCGCGTCCACCTCCAACCGCAACTTCGAGGGCCGGCAGGGCAAGGGCGGCCGCACCCACCTGGTGTCGCCGCAGGTCGCGGCCGCGACGGCGGTCCTGGGCCACCTGGCCTCCCCGGCCGACCTGTCCGCCGCCGACACCCCCACGCCCGCAGGAGTCTGAGAGCAATGGAAGCGTTCACCACCCACACCGGCCGGGCCGTCCCGCTGCGCCGCAGCAATGTCGACACCGACCAGATCATCCCCGCCCACTGGCTCAAGAAGGTGACCCGGGACGGGTTCGAGGACGGGCTGTTCGAGGCCTGGCGCAAGGACCCGGAGTTCGTGCTCAACCGGCCCGAGCGCGAGGGCGCCACGGTCCTGGTCGCCGGCCCGGACTTCGGCACCGGATCCTCCCGCGAGCACGCCGTCTGGGCGCTGCAGAACTACGGCTTCAAGACCGTGATCTCCTCCCGCTTCGCCGACATCTTCCGCGGCAACTCGCTGAAGAACGGCCTGCTCACGGTGGTCCTCGACCAGAAGACCGTGGACGCCCTATGGGAGCTCACCCAGAACGACCCGCAGGTCGAGATCACGGTCGACCTCGAGGCCCGCGAGGTCCGTGCCAAGGGCGTCACCGCCTCCTTCGAGCTGGACGAGAACTCCCGCTGGCGGCTGCTGAACGGGCTGGACGACATCTCGATCACCCTCCAGAACGAGGCGGACATCGCCGCGTACGAGGCGAAGCGCCCGTCGTTCAAGCCCCAGACCGTCCAGCTCTGATCGCCAAAGGCCTCCGAGGCCCACCGCAAGGTCGAGTTTCGGCCACCCAACACCCCGGCTGTACCCCCGATCGGCCCGATCGGGGGTACAGCCGTTTCTGCTGCCGACGGCACCCGCGTGTCCCCCGACGAGCCGGTCAACTTCCCACGTTAGAGGCGTGGTTGCAGGGGTACGCGAGTCATGGAGGCGAGGCTTCCGGGTGGGTCCAAAAGGCCGCCCGAGGCGGCAGTTGCCCCCTGCGCAGGCGACAACTCGCCCCAGATGGCACAATCTGTGCATGGAACACGACGGCCAACTCGAGCTCTATGCGGCGGTCGCGGTCCGGCTCAAAGAAGCGCACACAAGAGTGCGCGCACTGCAAGTCCCGGAGGGCGTACGGATGGCGCTGACCCGGAAGCTGCTGGTCATTACGGCCGCGGCCAAACACGATCTCGCCGGTGCGGCAAGGCGTCTGGAGCGGTTCACCGCGGACCTCGACGAGGGGCGATTCCCCGAAGAGGAAGGTTG
>NZ_BAABCQ010000313.1:0-3674 GCF_039539045.1 Streptomyces marokkonensis | reverse complement strand
CCGATCCGGGTGCTCCAGCGCGGCGACCCGACCCAGACCCCACACCTGAGCCTGCACCGGATCCGCGGGACCGCCCTCCGGACCCACCGCCACAGCACCCTGCGTCACGCACCACAACGGCCCCGACACCCCCATGTCGCCCAACGCCTGCACCAGCCCCAGCGCCGCAAGGCCAGGCTCGGTCTCCCCCGGCCCCAGCAGCGACACCACGCCGGTCTCACCGGAGAGCCCCGCCACCCTCGCGCCCAAGGCCCCGCGGTCGACCACGTCGCCTGCGCCCACCGGCAGGACCACCACCTCGGCCCCGCGCTTCAGCAGAGCGGCGACCAGCGGGTGATCGACATCGGAGTCCCTGCACACCACGACCCACTGCCCCGGCACGGCCTCGGCCGCGCCGTGCCCGGTCGGCTTCCACGTCACCCGGTAGCGCCAGGAGTCCACACCGTCCGCCGCACGGACCACGGCCGGCTCCTTGAGCCAGTAGCGTTCGCGCTGGAAGGCGTAGGTGGGCAGGTCGACCCGGCGGGCACCCGTGCCGGCGAAGTACGCCTGCCAGTCGACCGCCTCGCCACGTACATGGAGTTCGGCGAGGGCGGTGAGCAGGCTCTCCGGCTCCTCGCGGTTCTTGCGAAGGACCGGCACGAAGGTGAACTCGCCGGAGTCGGAGGTGACGCAGTCCTGCGCCATCGCGGACAGCACACCGTCCGGACCCAGCTCCAGGAACGCCGTCACACCTTCCGCTTCCAAGGTGCGGATGCCGTCCAGGAAACGGACCGCCTCGCGGACGTGACGCACCCAGTACTCCGGGTCCCGGATCTCCCCTGCGGCCAGTACCTCGCCCGTCACATCGGACACGATGGACAACTGCGGAGCATTGAAGGTCAGTCCCGCCGCGACCTTGCGGAAGTCGTCGAGCATCGCGTCCATACGCGGCGAGTGGAACGCATGACTCACCCGCAGACGCTTCGTCTTACGACCCTCACCCTCGAAGTACGCGGCGATCCGCAAGACCTTCGTCTCATCTCCCGACACCACCGTCGAACGCGGGCCGTTGAGCGCGGCGATCGACACGCCGTCCGTCAGCAGCGGCAGCACCTCGTCCTCCGCCGCCTGCAACGACACCATCGCACCGTCCGTCGGGAGCGCCTGCATCAGACGACCTCGGGCCGCCACCAGCACGGCAGCGTCCTCCAGCGACAGCACGCCGGCCACGCACGCGGCCGACAACTCACCGATCGAGTGACCCAGCAGGAAGTCCGGCTTCACGCCCCACGACGTCACCAGCTCGAACAGCGCCACCTCGAGCGCGAACAGACCCGCCTGCGTGAACTGCGTCCGATCCAGCAGGACCGCGTCCTCGAAGACCACATCACGCAGCGGCTGGTCCAGATGCCGGTCCAGCTCCGCGCACACCGCGTCGAACGCATCCGCGAACACCGGATACGCCTCGTACAACTCTCGGCCCATGGCTGAACGTTGTGACCCCTGCCCCGAGAACAGCACACCGGTCCGGCCCTCGGCGGCCACGCCCCGCACGGTCCGCTCTCCGATCAGTACCGCCCGGTGCTCCAGCACCGCACGCGCCGTCACCAGCGAGAAACCCACATCCACCGGCGACAGCTCAGGCTTCTCGGCAACGAACGACCTAAGCCGCTCCACCTGCGCCACCAGTGCCGTTTCGGACTTCGTCGAGACCACCCAGGGCACCACCGGCAACGTCGCCGGAGCCTCGGTCGGCTCCGGCGCTTCCGCCTCAGGCGCCTGCTCCACGATCACATGCGCGTTCGTGCCGCTGACGCCGAAGGACGACACCGCCGCGCGGCGCGGCTCGCCCGTCTCCGGCCACGCCACCGACTCCGTCAGCAGCTCCACCGCACCCGCCGACCAGTCCACGTGGGAGGACGGCTCGTCGACGTGCAGCGTTCGCGGCAGTATGCCGTTGCGCAGCGCCATGACCGTCTTGATGATCCCGGCGACGCCGGCGGCGGCCTGCGTGTGACCGATGTTCGACTTCAACGAGCCCAACCACAGTGGGTGTTCGCCCTTCCGCTCCTGACCGTAGGTCGCCAGCAGCGCCTGTGCCTCGATGGGGTCGCCCAGTGCGGTGCCGGTGCCGTGCGCCTCCACGGCGTCGATGTCCGCTGCCGACAGGCCCGCGTTCGCCAGGGCCTGGCGGATGACGCGTTGCTGGGACGGGCCGTTCGGCGCCGTCAGGCCGTTGCTCGCGCCGTCCTGGTTGACCGCGCTCCCCCGAACCACCGCCAGGACCTCGTGACCATTCCTGCGGGCGTCCGACAGGCGCTCCACCAGCAGCATGCCGACGCCCTCGGACCAGCCCGTGCCGTCCGCCGTATCCGCGAACGCCTTGCACCGGCCGTCCCCGGCCAGGCCGCCCTGGCGGGAGAACTCCGCGAACGTCACGGGGGTGGCCATCACCGTCACGCCGCCGACCAGGGCCATGGAGCACTCCCCCGCGCGCAGGGCCTGCGCCGCGAGGTGCAGGGCAACCAGGGACGACGAGCAAGCCGTGTCCACCGTCATCGCCGGGCCTTCCAGGCCGAAGGCGTACGAGATCCGGCCGGAGAGCACGCTCGTCGCGTTGCCGGTCAGCAAGTGGCCGCCGAGGTCCTCCTCTTCACCGGAGTTCGGCCCGGACGCGTAGCCCTGGCTCGCCGCTCCCGCGAAGACCGCGACCCGGCTCCCGCGTACCGACGTCGGGTCGATGCCCGCGCGCTCGAACGCCTGCCAGGCGGTTTCGAGGAGCAGTCGCTGCTGCGGGTCCATCGCCAGCGCCTCACGCGGCGAGATCCCGAAGAAGTCGGCGTCGAACTCTCCCGCGTCGTGCAGGAACCCGCCCGAGCGAACGAACGTGGCCGCCGGGTGCGTCGCCCAGCCGCGGTCGACCGGGAACCCGGTGATCCCGTCGTTCCCGGCCACCAGAAGCGACCAGAGGTCCTCCTGGGACCGGACGCCGCCAGGCAGGCGGCAGCTCATGCCGACAATCGCGATCGGGTCGTCCGGATCGGTCGCCGTGACCGCGGGGAGGATCTCCCCTGCGGTCGCCGCGCCGTCCCCGACGAGCCGCGAACGGAGGTGAACCGCGAGGACTTCGGGGTTCGGGCAGTCGAAGACCAGAGTGGTGGCGAGTTCGAGGCCGGTCTCCTTGCGCAGGCCGTTCCTCAGCTCCACGGCGGTCAGGGAGTCGAACCCCAGCTCCTTGAAAGCCCGGTCCGCGGACACCTTGGCCGTGTTCGCGTGCCCCAGGACAGCCGCGACCTGCCGCCGGACGAGGTCGAGCAGAACCGCTTCCTGCTCGGCGCCCGACAAGCCGAGGAGTCTCGTCCGCAGCTCGGACTGCTCGACATCGGCCTCCATGTCGGTGCCGGTACCGCCGGCCGCGTCGTCGTCGGCCATCTCAGCGAGAAGAGCGCTCGGCCGCAGAGCGGTGTACGCCGCCACGAACCGTGTCCAGTCGACGTCGGCCACAGTGACGTGTGTGCTGCCCTCGGCGAGCGCCCGTCGCAGGCCGTCCATCGCCTTGACCGGAGTCATCGCAGCCAGGCCCCGGCGATTCAGGTGTGCCGCGACCTCACCCTCGGCCATGCCGCCCTCGGCCCATGGCCCCCAGCTCACCGAGGTCGCGGTCAGGCCGCGAGCACGACGATCCTCGGCAA
>NZ_BAABCQ010000312.1:0-3736 GCF_039539045.1 Streptomyces marokkonensis | reverse complement strand
GCAAGAACCCGGTGACCATTGCGCCGCGCGTCCGAGAGCCGCTCCACCAGGAGCATGCCGACACCCTCGGACCAGCCCGTGCCGTCCGCCGCGTCGGCGAACGCCTTGCAACGGCCGTCGGCCGCGAGGCCCCGCTGCCGCGAGAACTCCACGAACGTCGCCGGGGTCGCCATCACGGTGACACCGCCGGCCAGCGCCATCGAGCATTCGCCCGAGCGCAGCGCCTGGATCGCCCAGTGCAGCGCGACCAAGGACGACGAGCACGCCGTATCCACGGTCACCGCAGGACCCTCGAAGCCGAACGTGTACGAGACACGGCCGGACGCCACGCTGCCTGAGTTGCCCGTGCCGATGAATGCCTCGACGCCGTCAGGCACGGAACCGAGCCGGGCCGCGTAGTCGTGGTACATCAGGCCCGCGAAGACACCGGTCCGGCTGCCGCGCAGCGAGGCGGGGTCGATGCCCGCCCGCTCGACGGCCTCCCAGGAGGTCTCCAGGAGGAGCCGCTGCTGCGGGTCCATCGCCAGCGCCTCGCGCGGCGAGATACCGAAGAACGCCGGGTCGAACCTCCCCGCCTCATAGAGGAATCCGCCCTCTATGGTGCGGGACTTGCCCTCTCGGTCGGCGTCCGGTTCGTAGAGGCCGTCCAGGTTCCAGCCGCGGTCGGTCGGGAATCCCGCGATTCCCTCCCCTGCCGTGGCGACCAGCTGCCAGAGGCCCTCGGGATCGGCCACGCCGCCGGGGTAGCGGCAAGCCATGCCGACGATCGCGATCGGCTCGTCGTCCGCGAGCCGCGGCACCGGAGCGGTCGCGGCCGCCTCGGGCTGCGCGCCCAGCGCCTCGGTGACCAGGAACTCCGCCAGTTCGCCCGGCGTCGGGTAGTCGAAGACGAGGGTCGCCGGCAGACGGAGGCCCGTCGCCGTGTTGAGCCGGTTGCGCAGCTCCACAGCGGTCAGCGAGTCGAAGCCGAGCTCCTTGAACGCGCTCCGGGACTTGATCGCCTCGCCGGAGCCGTAGCCGAGCAGCGCCGCGACCTGACTGCGGACCAAGCCGTCGACGAAGCGGATCCGCTCGTCAGGCGACAGACCGGACAGGCGTACGGCGAAGCCCGATCCGGACTCGCCCGACGTGGCCGCACGACGGCCGGGCACACGGACCAGCCCGCGGAAGAGGTACGGCACCCCCTCCGTGGCGGCGCGCCTGCGCCACACCGGGAGGTCGAGCCGCACGGGCACCAACGCCGCGCGACCCGCACCTTCGGCGGCGTCGAAGAGTTCGATGCCCTGCTCGACCGAGAGCGGCGGAACGCCGGACCGGGCCATGCGCTGCGTATCGGCGTCGTCGAGGCGGCCCAGCATGCCACTCTCCGCCCACGGGCCCCAGGCCAGCGACTGACCAGCCAGGCCCTCGCTCCTCCGGGCTTCCGCGAGGGCGTCCAGGAACGCGTTCGCCGCCGCGTAGTTCGCCTGACCCGCACCACCGAACACACCGGCCGCAGACGAGAACAACACGAACAGCGACAGATCCAGGTCGCGTGTCAGCTCGTGCAGATGCCAGGCCGCGTCGACCTTCGGACGCAACACGACATCCAGGCGCTCCGGGGTGAGGGACGACAGCACACCGTCATCCAGCACACCGGCGGTGTGCACGACGCCTACGAGCGGATGCTCGACGGGTACGTCCGTCAGAACCGCCGCAAGCGCCTCACGATCCGCCACGTCACACGCGGCCACCCGCGCCGAGGCACCCAGCACCTCCAGTTCCGCAACCAACTCGGCAGCTCCTGGAGCCTGTTCCCCACGCCGGGACAACAGGAGCAGGTGGCGTACGCCCCGCTCCGTCACCAGGTGCCGGGCCACCAGACCACCCAGTGCACCACTGGCACCGGTCACCAGAACCGTGCCCTGACCGCCCAGGTCTCCCACCGGCCGCTCACCCGCGACAACCGCCCGGGTCAGGCGCGGCACGAACACCTCACCGCACCGGATCGTCAGCTGCGGCTCGCCCGAGGCCACCGCCGCGGGCAGCACCGTACGCGACGCCGCATCGCCCTCGAGGTCAACGGTCAATTCTGCGGACAGGCTTTCGGCCACTGCCGGATCGAGATCAGCGAGGACGAAGCGGTCGGGGTTCTCCGTCTGCGCCGTACGCAGCAGACCCCACACCGCCGCCTGCACCGGGTCCGGCACCTCGGCCTCGCCGCAAGCCACCGCACCACGGGTCACGACCACCAGCCGCGACTGTCCGAACTGCTCATCCGCGAGCCAGCCCTGTACCAGCTCCAAGGCGCGACGGGCCACTTCATGCGTACGGGCGACCACGTCACCGGCGTCACCGATGCCGTCGACCGCCCCCGCACCCGCACCGGCACCGGCACCGGCACCGGCACCGGCACCGGCACCATCGAACGACACCGCCACCAAGCCAGGCACCGACTCGCCTGCACCGAGTGCGGCGGCCAGCGCCTCCAGATCGGCGTAGCGCACACCCGGCACGGCAACCGCGTCACCGAGCACGGCCCAGCGGGCCTCGACCCGCTCCTCCGTCACGGCGTGCCCGACCCAGTCCACCTGGAACAGCGCGTCGCGGGTCGCGCTGTGGCCGGCCGCGGCGACCTGCTCCTGCGACACCGCGCGCAGCGCGAGCGAATCGACGTGGGCGACCGGCGCACCGGTGCCGTCAGCCACGGTCAGGGACACACCGGAGCCCGCAGGGCTGATTCGGACCCGCAGGACCGTCGCACCCACAGCGGAGACCGAGACCCCGCCCCACGCGAAGGGCAGCCCCGCCGCATCGGCCTCCGCGTCGGCGTCGCCGCCACCCGGCAGGCCGAGGGCATGGAGCGCGGCGTCCAGCAGCGCCGGGTGCACGCCGAACCCGGTGGCATCCACACCTTCGGGGAGCGCCACTTCGGCGTACACGTCGTCGCCGTTGCGCCAGGCGGCCTGAAGCCCTTGGAACGCCGGGCCGTACCCGAGGCCCAGTTCAGCAAGGTCGTCGTACAGGCCCGTCACCTCGACGGCGACCGCGTCGCGCGGCGGCCACTGCTCCAGCGCCTCACCCGCGGTCACGGGTCCCGCGGACAGCGTTCCGACCGCGTGCTGTGTCCAGTCCGCGTCGGCGTCCTCCGCCGGCCGCGAATGCACCGTCAACGCACGGCTGCCGTCACTTTCGACAGCACCCACGGCCACCTGCACGGCCACCGCGCCGTGCTCAAGGAGCACCAGCGGCGCCTGGAGCGTCAGATCACCCAACACCCCACAGCCGACGGCCTCTCCGACGTGGAGCGCCATGTCCACGAACGCCGTGCCCGGCAGCAGCACCGAGCCCATCACCACGTGATCGGCCAGCCACGCATGCGAGTCCACCGACAACCGACTCGTGAACAGGAACTCGTCCCCCTGAGCCGGCACCACCTTCGCACCCAGCAACGGATGCTCACCCGCACTCTGCCCAAGCGCCCGCGCATCACTCAACCCCACCGGCGAAGACACCAGCCAGAACTGCTCATGCTGGAAGGCATAAGTAGGCAGATCCACGCGGCGGGCACCCGTGCCGGCGAAGTACGCCGACCAGTCAACTGACCCGCCGCGAACGTGCAGTTCGGCGAGACCGGTGAGGAGAGCGTCGGGCTCGTCGCGATTCTTGCGAAGGGCCGGTACGCAGGTGATCGCGCCGGAATCGGAGGTGACGCAGTCCTGCGCCATCGCGGACAGCACACCGTCCGGACCCAGCT
>NZ_BAABCQ010000311.1:0-4004 GCF_039539045.1 Streptomyces marokkonensis | reverse complement strand
CAACCTGCCCTGACCTTCATAAGAAGCTTGCCCAGTGTTTCACCCCGGCCGAACCCGGCCATAACAGTTCGGCAGCTTCGCACATCGTCCGCACCCCCTCTGGGCGGAAACACTGCAGACCGGCATCCGCATGGACGGCGAAGGTAAGTAACCTTGCATGCGGCTGTCCAGCCACACCGGTGCGTCCGGCCTGGGCGGTGGCACGGAGACGAGCGGGCATCGGAGGGGCGGCCGGAATGACCACCGGACTGATCCCGGGGGAGCAGCCCCCGGATCCCGGGCCGACGGGTGGACTGCCGCAGCAGCGGCGAGACCCGGTCGGCCATGAGGCCGTGCACGGGGAGAGAGGGTCGAGGAGTTCTGTGATCACCGCGCGCGCGGCCGCCAGCTTCGAGCCCGTCGGACGATCGGTGGCGAGCGCCCGGTCCTTCGTCCGGGACACGCTCCAGGGCTGGGGCCATGCCGACATCGTCGACGACGCCGTGGTACTCACCAGCGAACTGGTGACCAACGCCGTGGTGCACGCCGGGACCACCGCCGACGTCGTGTGCCTGCGCGCTGACGACGGCGTACGCATCGAGGTGTCCGACCACTACCCCGAACGTGAGGTCCCCCTCCAGGGCTCCCCCGCCACCATGGGCAGCCTGGACCGCGAGGGCGGCCGCGGCCTCCAGCTGTGCGCGGCCCTGGCCGACCGCTGGGGCGTCGAGTACACGCCCACACTGAAGAACGTCTGGTTCCACCTGCACCTCCCGGAGCGCCCGGTCGGCGCTCGCACCGCCGGCCCCGCCCTTCCCGTCGACCTGCTCCCCCTGGCCGACGCCCGCGTCCGCGTCGCCGTCGTCCAGATCGACCGCACCGGCGCCGTCTCCTCCTGGAACGAGGACGCCGAGGACCTCTTCGGCTACCCCGCCGAGCAGGTCATCGGCAAGCCGCTCACCGACCTCGCCGCCTGGCCGCACACCCCGGGCACCAGCACCGGCATCGCCGAGGCTCTCCAACTCTCCCGCTGGGAGGGCAGCTACGGCATAAGGGATGCCAACGGCCGCGTCACGCCCGTCTACGCGTCCCACCTTCGCGTCCGCGACGCCGCCGGGGAGCCCTCGACGGTCTGCCTCCTCGTCCGGGACCACGAACGCGCGGTCCTGCAGACGCCGTTGCGCGTGGCATCCTCCGACTCCGCCGCCTCGTCCGAGGGCCAGAGTGCCGACCCCTTCGAGGTGTTCATCGGCTCCCCCGCCCCGGACGACCTCGACGGCCTCCTCCAGCGCACGGTCGAACGCGCCCGCGACATGCTCGACGCCGACGCCGCCTTCCTGCTCCTGGCGACCGACGACGAAACGGAGTTGGAGGTCCGCGCCTCCACCGGCCTGCCCTCCGCCCGACAGCGCTTCGCCCGCGTCCCGGTCGAGGCGGGCCCCGGCCGCTACGGCTCCGCGCGCATGCCCGCCGTGCACGACGACCTGGCGGCGGTCCCCGGCGCGGTCCCGCTGCTGAACGGCACGGGCATGCGCTCGGTCGTCACCGTCCCCCTCAAGGTCGAGGGCCGCCTCACCGGCTCCCTCGGGGTCGCGGCCGAGTCCGCCGGCCGGTACTCCAACGAGGAGGCTCTGCGCCTCCAGTTCGCCGCCGACCGCATCGCCCTGGCCGTCGAGTCGGCGCGCCTGGGCGAACTGGAACGGCTGCGCCGCGGCTCCCTCAGTTTCCTCGTCGAGGCCTCCGATCTGCTTGCCGGCACCCTGGACCGCGACCAGACGCTGGCTTTGATGGCGCAGATGACGGTGCCGACCCTGGCCACTTGGTGCGCCGTCTACACCATCGCGGACCAGGCGTCGGACCCGTACCTCTCCTATGTCCTGCACGAGGACGAGGAACTCATCGACGGCATCAAGTCACTGCTGTCGAAGATCCCCCCGCCCGATCCGGTGCCCGCTCCGGGCGCCCGCGTCTGGCCGGCCCCCGGCGAGGTGGCCCACCAGGCGGCGCTGCGCACCTCCATGCGCGACCTCGGCCTCAGCGGCGGCCCGGCGCACCGGATGAGTTCGAGCATCGGCCCGACCCTCGCCACGGCCTCCGCGGTCGGCGGCGAGACCGTGGTCCTCCCGCTGGTGGCCCGTAACCGCGTCATCGGCATGCTCACGCTCGGCAAGCCGACCGACGAGCACTTCCGCCAGGAGATCCTGGAACTGGCCGAGGACCTGTCCCGCAGGGCCGCCCTGGCCCTGGACAACGCCCGCCTGTACTCGGAGCGGACGGCCATCAGCCAGTCCCTCCAGCGCAGCCTGCTGCCCCCGGAACTCCCCGTCGTCGACGGCGTCGAGGTGGAGGTCATCTACCGCGCGGCCGGCGAGGGCAACGAGGTCGGGGGCGACTTCTACGACCTCTTCCCGATCAGCGACGGCGCGTACGGTTTCGCCATCGGTGACGTCTGCGGTACGGGGCCGAACGCGGCGGCCGTCACGGGCCTGGCCCGGCACGCCCTGCGCCTGCTGGCCCGCGAGGGCCTCAGCGGCCCGGCGGTCCTGGAGCGTCTCAACTCGGCCATCCTCGACGAGGGTGCCCGCAGCCGCTTCCTCACGCTGCTGTACGGCGAGATGCGCCCGCAGGAGGACGGCAGCGCGGAGCTGAAGGTGGTCTGCGCCGGTCACCCGCTCCCGCTCCGCCTGCGCCAGGACAGCACGGTGGAACCGGCGGCGGAGCCGCAGCCCCTCCTCGGCGTCATAGAAGACCTGGAGCTGTACGAGCAGACGGTCACCCTCGATCCGGGCGACGTCCTGCTCTGTGTCACGGACGGCGTCACCGAGCGCCGCGAGGGCATGCGCATGCTGGGCGACGACGGCCTCGCCGACGTCCTCACCACGTGCACGGGACTGACGGCCGGTGCGGTGGCGGCCCGCATCATGCGCGCGGTGGAACGCTTCGCGTCGGACGCCCCGTCCGACGACATGGCGATTCTCGCGATGCGGGTCCCGGAGCCGCACGCGGACTAGGGCACCGGCCTCGGGCATGCGAAAGGCCCCGCCCGATTGGGCGGGGCCTTTGTGACGGAGCCCCCAAACGGAATCGAACCGTTGACCTTCTCCTTACCATGGAGACGCTCTACCGACTGAGCTATAGGGGCCTGCCGCTCTGCGAGGTTTCCCTCGCCGCAACGGAATAGATCATACCCCGAACAGGCGGGTGCTCCCAACCACGCATGTCAGTACGCGGGCTGCAGTAGTCCTCCGAGCGCATTGCAGGCGGACACGACGCGTTGCATGTCCCGCCTGGTCAACGAGGCGTCGACCGGCAGCGCGAGCGTCTCGTCGGCGGCCCGCTCCGTCTCCGGCAAGGACACGCAGCGCCGGAAACCAGGCATTCGGTGCACGGGTGTCTGCACCGGCACCCTGCACTCGACTCCCCTGCCCCGCACGGCCCGGGCGAACGCGTCACGGTCCGGCCGCCCGTTGCCCGGCACCCGCACCACGTACTGCTGGTAGGTGTGCCCGTCGCCCCAGTCCGGAGTACGCACGCCTCTCAGTCTCCCGTCGAGATAGGCGGCCCGCTGCCTGCGCTGCGCGGTCTCGTCGTACGACGTCTCGGACTCGCCCCGCTCCAGCACGAGCAGCCCGTGCCGCTGTCCGACCCCACGCAGCGGCCCCATGGCGGCCGGCCGCCCGAACCGGTGTACGGCCACCACGGCGGCGGTGCGGGGAGTCAACGCCGCCTCCACCGAGGCGGTGTCCAGACAGTACGACTCCGGATCTATGTCGGCGAAGACCGGCAACGCGCCGGTCAGAGCCACGGCTTCGGCGACTTCCGCGTTCCCGAAGGCAGGTACGACGACCTCGTCGCCGACTCCTACGCCGGCGGCCCTGAGCATTGCTGCAGTACCCATACCGAGGATGGTCGTAGCGCAACGTGAACTTCAAGTAAAGGAGAACAAAAAAGGGTTGGACCCTGAACCGAAGTTCGGGATCCAACCCTTTTGAATGATTGTTCGGCGGCGTCCTACTCTCCCACAG
>NZ_BAABCQ010000310.1:0-4133 GCF_039539045.1 Streptomyces marokkonensis | reverse complement strand
CGAGGCGGTCGAGTGGACCTGCGACTGGCTAATGTCCCACCGATGCCTGTGGAGCACACGATCCGGGCAGCCGTGTGAGTCGGACCAAACCGGGTCCCCGGCTGTGACCGATCAATCGCGACCGCTATCACTTGGTGGACAGCCCCCTGCCGGCCGCTTACCCAGACTGCCACTCCAAGCCGCAAAGCAACGAAAAGCAGACGGAAGTGGAAGCATCCGAGCCGCAGAACGTCCCGCTGCACGTCTGGACGACGACTGGTGTACCCGCAATTGGCGAGAACAGGATACTCGTCGAGGTGCAGCGTGCGGATACGAAAGCGACGGCACTAATAGTCGAGGCCAGCGAAGGGGTCCGTCGATTCACCCGTCCATGGGTCTACCTCCTCATCAAGGAACCGCCCCGAACCGCGCGGTCCCCGAACTGGCCTGTCCGTGCGCATAGTCGGCCTGGGTCTTACACGGGCGCATCCCGGGCGGACGTACCCGGCGGGTTCGGTGCCCGCACCCGTCGCGAAGGCCCTGGACCTTGGTATGAGCGCGAGCAAGACCACGACCGGCAGCCCGAGAGGGACGGCCAAGGAGTCACGCAAGGCGTAGCCGGTTCCAGGAACGTTCTCAGGTACTGGCCCCGGCGCTGTCCTTGAGGACCCCCAGAAAGCGCTCTACGGGGCCCCCTGAAGACGGTTGGGTCGGATCGCCGGTCAGCAGGACGTGCAGGGCCCACACCAGGGCAGCGCGGCGTGCCTCCGTTTGCTTCCGCCTTTCCTTGCCCATGAGGTGTCCCTCGCGCTCGGTCAGCGCGTCGATCCGCAGGATTTCACGGCCGATGATCTCGAGCCCCTGCTCGGTCACCATTCCTCCCGACCGTTGCACCGGGCCCCGGGGACCCGGCCGAGACTTTCGATCCCGAAGTTGAACACGTCAGGATCCTCTCAGAATCAAACCTCATGCGACTTCACCGAGGCTCTGGAGCTGGTCTGAGAACGCGCGGCCACGGTGACCACCGGTGTGCGAGGACAGAAGATCAGACGATGCCCGCAGGTCACAGCGTAGTTCCTGCCTGGTGGCAGGACGGATTCGAGGTCCTGATGGGCCGCATCGCCAGGTGGTTCGCCCGCGGGCCCGGCGGCCGGGCGGACGTCCGGAGCGCCGGGACATCGGGAACTCCCTGCCGTCTTCCCGCGTTCCACACACAGTGGGGGGCGGGCGTACCGCTCGCTTCCCCCTTCCGTACGCCTACTCTCCGTACGGGGCGACCTCAGCAGCCAGGCGAGTACCTCTTCGAGCAGGTACCCCTGCAGTGTTCTCACCCCCACCATGGGATGACCTTAAGCGCCGCGCACCTGATTGCTCATCGGAATGCCGGAAGAGCGCTCACCAGCACATGTTCCGGAAGGATGCGGCCGGCGTCGGTCGGGCGGCAGGCTTGCCCTGTCACGCCCCCGCGACCGCACTGGATCCGCACCTTCCACTCCGAGTCCTTATGCCTCCGCGGGCAGCGCGGGGAACACCACCACCGAGCCGTCCCGGTCACGGGCGATCTCGATCGCCACGTCCGTCGGGCGGCCGTTGAGTGCGACGCCGTCGCTCAGGCGACGGATCTGGTGTGCCGCACGCAGGAGCCGGTCGACCTCGCCGGTCGTGAAGACGCGGAGCTTGCCGTTCGGGCGCGCCAGCTCCAGCGTCGACAGCCGCACCAGCACACTGGCCATGCCCCTCTCCAACTCGTCAAGACGCTGCTCGTCGGCCTTGAGGGTGCGGGCGAAGTTCTCGAACAGGTTGTCGGGCTCGCTCTGGGCTCGCTCGACCGCCTGGAGGACGTTGACGCGCCGCTTCAATGCGATGGCCAACGACGCCAGTTCGAGGTGGGTGCGGAACGTACCGCCCTGGCCGTCCACGCCGGGGAACGACTCGGTCAGTGTGCTGATCTCGACGGGCTCGCCGGCGGGCAACTTGTCGAGCGCGCTCCGCCAGCGGGCCAGACGGATGTCGGCCTTGCTCAGCGCCGTGTCGATGGTGTGCACCGCCGAGTCGAGTCCCAGCGAGACACCGAGCTTGCCCTGGTCGAGCAGGATGGCCGTGGCCTTGTCGATGGCGGGACGGCAGCCGTTGAGTGCGCTGTGCTCGTCGTCGAGCTTGTCGGCCTGAAGCTGCTCCAGCAGGTCCGTAATGTGCGCGATGGCCTGCTGCCGCTTGCGGTCGGCGTGCGCGCTCACCCCGACGGCCACCGCCATGAGCACGAGCGGAGCGGCCACGGTGAGCACCGTGCCACCCGCGGCCGCGGCGCCGGCGGTCGCGCCCGCGCCGCCGACCGTGCCCGCCGCTGCCGCTCCGCTGACCGGCACAATCGTCGCTTTGGCGGCGATCTGGCCCGTCGTCGAGTGCACAAGGTCGCCGTAGAACTCGCCCGTCGACCCCTTCGGCACCATCCAGCGAACCAGCCCCTGTCCGAACTCGGCGGCGACCTTCGCAGGGACCACCACGCGGCACAGGATCTCGCCGGAGGCCGTCGCCTTGGCGGCCATGGCGGAAGCCTTCGCCGACTCGGTGATGAGCTGCGACAGGTGCTGCGCCAGCGGGCTGGCGGCATCGAGCGGGATGCCACGGCTACGGTCGAGCTTGTCGGGCAGCGGGTGCGCCTCGAGCGTGGCGATCGGCTGGTCGGCCAACGCGGCCAGCGCTCCACGCAGTTCGGCCAGCCGCTCGGCCGTCATCGGCCCGTCCCCGATCACCGCCGGCACCTGGACATCACGTGTCGCCAGCGTCCAGACCGGAACAGTCGCCCTGCGGTAGTCAATCATCGTCTCCCCTAGTTTCCGGCACCAGCCTACGGCTGACATCCGACGAGAGCGGTGGACTCTCGTCACTCCCGAATCGCAACGCCCGGACGTCACGCCACACATCGGACCCTCCCGTAACCAGGCCGGCTTCCTCGCGGACCCGCAGCTCTAGTCACGCCGTCATCACGTTTGCACCCACCCGTGCGCCCCCTCCAGCCGACGCGTAACACACACGGCTTCGCCTCCACCCCGTCACGAACACCGGTACCGCGACCCGCTCACCGCCGGTAGCGATCGGCGAGCTTGTCGAACCTTGTCGCGATCGCACGGAACTGCTTGAAACGGGCGAAGCATCGTTCGACCACGTTGCGGGCGAGGTGGATGTCCTTGTCGAAAGCGAGTGGGCAACCGCCGTGGGTTCCAACGTCGCCGGCGGTTGGCCGTCTGGTCGCGGCGGTCGGGGATCGTGGCAACGATGCCCGGGACCGGCCGAGCGCCCGACGCTCCTGTGAGCGGCCCGGATCTTCCAGTTCCTTCCCCTATGCGTCCCCTTTTTGCGGGCACCGGCCGCGTACTGGTGGGTCCGGTTGATCGTGGAGTCGATGAAACGGTCCACTCCGCCCAGCCCATCGCGTCGTCGCGGGCCTGGACGTGTCCCAGCAGCTTTGCCCACGTCCCGAGGGGCTCTGTCCGCTCCTACGCCGCATCCGTCAACTCACCTCGACCTGGCACAAGATCAATGATCGGAGCGCTCGTTCTCGAACTCCTGTGCGGGGTCCGTCACGAAGCGGCTCAGCCGGTAGATGGTCGCTAGGCCGTGTTTGAGAATGTGGAAGTTCTCGGTTGGTGGTCCGGCCCGTCGTCGAGATGCGCGTTGATACGGTCGAGCAGGGCGAACAGTTGCGCGCGCTCGTCGCGCCCGAGCGGGGCCATGATGTGTTCGTTGACGCCGTCGAGCACACGGCTGAGCTCGTCGAGGCGGCACTCGCCGTTGTTGGTGATGGTGATGACGTTGCGACGCTTGTCGGCCGGGTCGGGGGCGCGACGGACCCAGCCGCCGTCCGCGAGGTCGTTGAGAACTGACACAAGATCGCTCTTGTAGATCCGGGTGCGGCCGGACAGGGCCGCCTGGCTCGCGGGGCCGAACTCGGAGAGGGCGGCAAGCACCACGAAGTGGTCCTTGTGGGCGCCCACCGCTTGGAGTGCGTCGCCCGCGACGCGCCGTGTCTGGGCAGCCGTCATCCCGACGAGTCGCGAGAGCTGCCCCTTGAGTCGTTCCGGGGTCTCACCGCCGCGGTCGAATCGCAGCTCGTAGCCGGTCTCCATGCTGACACTCTACCGGTTGCGTTAGGG
>NZ_BAABCQ010000309.1:0-4166 GCF_039539045.1 Streptomyces marokkonensis | reverse complement strand
GTTTCTGTTCGAATTATCGTCTTCGCACGTGTCCCCGCCGTGCACCCCGATGACGCCGAACGGAAACCCCCACCGTGGTCCCTGCCGCACTCACGACCGTCCCCCGCCCCGAACGGCAACGGGAGAGACGCCCGGGCGATGCCCTGCGCGCCTTCGGGCGCCGGCATCGCGTGGCCCTGCTCGCGACCCTGCCCACCATCCCGCTGTACGCGGTGTGGTGGGCGTTTCTCGCCACCGGCGGGGGTGATCTCGCCGCGCAGGAGGCCTGGGCCGACTTCACCTCGCGGCACGGCGGTTCGGCGTACGGGCTGTTCTGGTACGGCGGGACGCACACCGCCAACTACAGCGTGATCTCGCCACACTTGATGTCCCTGTTCGGCGTGCGCACGGTCACCGTGGCCTCCGGGCTGGCCGGCGCCTGGCTGGCGGCCGTGCTGATCGAGCGGACCGGGGTGCGCAGGCCGCTGTGGACCGCCGTGCTCGCCTCCCTCGCCCTGTGGTGCAACGTCGCCTCGGGGCGCACGACGTTCGCGCTCGGTCTCGCCTTCGGACTGGCCGCCTGCGTGGTACTGGTCCGGGAACGGCGGCTCGTCCTGGCCGCTGGATACGCGGCACTGGCCACCATGGCCTCGCCGGTGGCCGGGCTGTACCTGGCCGTCGTGGGGGCCGGGTACCTGCTCGTACGGGACTGGGGGCGCGCCCTGGTCCTCCTCGTACCGCCCGCCGCCGTCGTCGGGCTGACCACGCTGCTGTTCCCCTTCACCGGGGAGCAGCCGATGCCGGCGGCCCGAATATGGCCGCCGGTCGTGCTCGGCCTCGCCGTCACCGCTCTCGCCCCGCCCACCTGGCGGGTCGCCCGGTGGAGCGGCGTCGTCTACGCGACCGGCACCGTGCTGACGTACCTCGTCGCCTCGCCCATCGGCACGAACGTAGAGCGGTTCGGGGAGTACTTCGCGCCCCCTGTGCTGCTCGCCGCCCTGCTCACCACGGACCGGGCCCGGCGGGTCGCACGCGGTCTGCTGGTCGTCGCCCTCGTCTTCTCCGTCGGATGGATGGGGAAGAAGACCGACGACGACCTGAGGGAGTACACCGTGGTGCCGGCCTGGGCCGTCGAGACGGACGGTGTCGTGCGGGCGCTGGAGGGACTCGGGGCCGACCGCACTCGGGTGGAGGTGGTGCCGGCCCGGGACCACCGCGAGGCGTCCGCCCTCGCCCCGCACGTCAACCTGGCCCGTGGCTGGAACCGGCAACTCGACGTGGAACGCGCCCGCCTCTTCTACGACGGCACCTTCTCCGCGGCCACCTACCGGGCCTGGCTGGACCGCTGGGCGGTCGGCTTCGTCGTACTTCCGCTGGGCAAGCCGGACGGGCCCGCCGAGGCCGAGGCGGCGCTCGTCCGGAACCCGGACCGGCGGCCCGGGTGGCTGGAGCCCGTCTGGCAGGACGAGCACTGGCAGGTGTACCGGGTGCGGGACGCCGTACCGCTCGTCTCCGAACCCGGCATCGTCGTGGAGACCGGCAGCGCCGACCTGGTGCTCCGAGTGGACCGGCCCGGGCCGGTGACCGTACGGGTCGCCTGGTCGCCGTGGCTGCGGACCGACGGCGGGTGCCTCGCCCAGGACGGCGAGTTCACCCGCCTGACCGTCGAGGCGGCGGGCGAGTACCGGATCAGCTCCGGGTACGGTCCTTCGCCGGGGTCGGAGGATCGCTGCTGAGCTCCTCGGCGGGCACGTCGGTGTCCTTGACCGGGGGCGGCGCGGGGGCGGGGACGGCGTTCGTCGGGGTGGCGCCCTTGACCGCCGAGGCATCCTTGGCCGCGGTCGCCGTGACCAGCCGGGCCCTCGGCCCCTGGAACAGGTACGTCAGCCCGAAGCCCGCCGCGACCACGGCCGCGCCGCCCACCGCGTCCAGGATCCAGTGGTTGCCGGTCGCCACGATCGCCGCGACGGTGAACAGGGGGTGGAGGAGGCCGAGGGCCTTCATCCACATCCTCGGGGCGATGATCGCGATCGCCACACCGCACCACAGCGACCAGCCGAAGTGCAGCGACGGCATCGCCGCGTACTGGTTGGTCAGGTGCGTCAGCGTGCCGTAGTCCGGCTTGGAGAAGTCCTGCACGCCGTGCACCGTGTCGATGATCCCGAGGTTCGGCATCAGGCGCGGCGGTGCCAGCGGGTACAGCCAGAAGCCGACCAGGGCCAGCAGCGTGGCGAAGCCGAGGGACGCGCGGGCCCAGCGGTAGTCGACCGGGCGGCGCCAGTACAGGACGCCGAGGACGGCCAGCGGGACGACGAAGTGGAACGACGTGTAGTAGAAGTCGAAGAAGTCCCGCAGCCAGCCGATCTTCACGACGGCGTGGTTGACCGCGTGCTCGATGTCGATGCGCAGGAAGCGCTCGATGTCGAGGATCTGCCAGCCGTGCTCCTCGGCCCTCGCCCGGCCCGCCGAGTTGCTGCCGCCGGTCGCAGCGAGGCGGACCTGGGAGTAGGCGGCGTAGGTGACCCGGATGAGAAGGAGCTCCAGGAGCAGGTTGGGGCGGGTGAGGACCCGGCGCAGGAACGGCAGCAGGGGGACGTGCTTGAAGCGGGTCGGGACCGGCGGCGCGTAGCTCGTCGGCACCGGCGCGTCGAAGTACGGCGACGTGCGGGACAGGAAGGGCACGGCGACGGCGGCGGCCAGCGCCGCGAGGAGTACGACGTTGTCGCGCAGCGGGTACAGGGCCGCCATGTTCGGCAGCATCATCTTCGCGGGCAGCGTCATCACCAGGACGACGGCGACCGGCCACACGTACCGGTCGGAGGCCTTCTTGCCGACCCGGCCGACAAGCGCGGGCAACACCCACAGCAGCTGGTGCTGCCAGGTGGCCGGCGACACCACGACGGCCGCGCAGCCGGTGACGGCGACCGCGAGCAGCAGCTGGCCGTCGCGGGCGTAGCGCACGGCACGGCGCAGGGCGAGGACGGCGACGGCGGCGCCGAGCAGGAGGAAGAGGGCGATCTCCAGGGGGCCGGAGATGCCGAACCGCAGCAGGACGCCGTGCAGGGACTGGTTGGCGAGGTCGTCGGCCTCGCCGCCCAGGCCCACGCCGGCCATGTGGTGGACCCAGTAGGTGTACGAGTCCTGCGCCATCGCCGCCCAGGCGAGGGCGGTGCAGGCGGCGAACGTGATCCCCGTCGACACGGCGGCCCGTCTGCGGTCGGTGAACCACAGCAGGGGGACGAAGAGGAGGACGGTCGGCTGGAACGCGGCGGCGAGGCCGATCAGCGCGCCGCCTATCCGGTCGCCGTGTTCACCGCGTACGGCGAAGCAGCCCAGCAGGACGAGGAGGACCGGGATGATGCTGGTCTGACCGAGCCACAGCGCGTTGCGCACCGGCAGCGACAGCATCAGCAGGCTGACGGCCACGGGCGCCGCCAGCAGTGCCGTACGGCGGCCCACCGGCTTGGGCAGGGCGCGGGCGGCGACCAGGCCGAGGGCCACGACCAGCAGCAGCGAGCCGAAGGTCCAGCCCCAGCCGAGGGCCTGTTCGGCGGCACGGGTGAACGGTTTGTGGACCAGGCCGACGAACGGGGTGCCGGTGAACTCCGTGGAGTCGTAGAGGGACCCCTCCACGTGCAGGACCCCGTGCTCTCCGACCCAGGTGTCCAGGTCCGTCAGCCGTTCCCCGCTCGGGGTGCTGAGGACCGCGGCCAGCTGTCGTACGGCGAGGATGGCGGCGACCAGCCACAGGCCGAGGCGCGCGACGCGCAGCCGTGCCCTGGTCGCATCGACGGCCGGTGCCCCGAAAGGCTCCGCCGGTCGCCCACTGTGCTCCGCATTCGCCACGCCGCGTCGGCCTCCCGCCCCGTTCGTACCGCGCCCGTGTACGCGGTGTGTTGTCCTTGCGAACCCTATGAGGCTCGCACCACCCCCGGAGGGAGACGCAGGCAACCCCCGTTCAACCTGACCGCCGCCCGCGATTCGTCCCGCCTTCTCCCGGCCGTCCGGCCGTTTGTACGGATCGACGATAGTGCGGGAGCGGTACCGGTGCCTCCCGTGGGAGCGAGAAGGATCACAGGTCACAGGGTCGAGGAGCACTCCGTGGCGGGCGGACGTCCCTGCGTGCACGCCGTTTCGGTGCACTGTGCAACGAAAAGCATACCGGGCGTAAACAGCACATCAACGCC
>NZ_BAABCQ010000308.1:0-4191 GCF_039539045.1 Streptomyces marokkonensis | reverse complement strand
CCAGCTCCTCCAGACCACCCGCCAACACCACCGCACGGTGCTCGAAACGCGACCGGTTCACCGCGAGAGCGTTGCTGAGGTTCTTGAGCGAGACGCCCGGGGCGTCGGCCAACGACACCCGGATTCCCTCCGCTTGGGCCCTGAGCGCCTCGGACGACCGGCCCGACACGACGAATGGCAGCACCGCGTCCCCGAAGGGAGGCGCGGTGTCGCCCGGTGCGGCGGCCTCGGTGGCCGGGGCCTGCTCCAGGATCACGTGCGCGTTCGTGCCGCTGATGCCGAACGAGGAGACTCCGGCCCGGCGCGGCTCGCCCGTCTCCGGCCAGGACGTCTGCTCCGTCAGAAGCTCGACCGTCCTCGTCGACCAGTCCACATGGGTGGAGGGCTTGTCGACGTGCAGCGTCTGCGGGAGCACTCCATGGCGCATCGCCTGCACCATCTTGATCACACCGGCGACGCCCGCAGCGGACTGCGAGTGGCCGATGTTCGACTTGACCGAGCCCAACAGCAGCGGCCGGTCCTCCGGCCGGTTCTGCCCGTACGTCGCGATCAGCGCCTGCGCCTCGATCGGGTCACCCAGCGTCGTACCCGTACCGTGCGCCTCCACCGCGTCCACCTGCGACGCCGACAGACCGGCACTCGCCAACGCCTGACGGATCACACGCTGTTGGGAGGGACCGTTGGGAGCGGTGAGACCGTTGGAGGCGCCGTCCTGGTTCACCGCGCTGCCCCGCACCACCGCGAGGACCCGGTGACCGTTGCGCCGCGCGTCCGAGAGCCGCTCCACCAGGAGCATGCCGACACCCTCGGACCAGCCCGTGCCGTCCGCCGCGTCCGCGAACGCTTTGCAGCGCCCGTCCGCCGCGAGGCCCCGCTGCCGCGAGAACTCCGCGAAGATGCTGGGGTTCGTCAGGACGGTGACACCGCCGGCCAGCGCCATGGTGCACTCGCCCGACCGCAGCGCCTGCGTCGCCAGATGCAGGGCGACCAGGGACGACGAGCACGCCGTGTCCACGGTCACCGCGGGACCCTCGAAGCCGAACGTGTACGAGACACGGCCGGAGATGACGCTGGTCGCGTTGCCGGTCAGCAGATGCCCCTCGGCACCCTCGGGCAGTCGCATCCCGACCCCGTAGCTGGACGAGGCGGTACCGGCGAAGACGCCGATGTGGTGACCGCGTACGGACTCGGGGTCGATGCCCGCGTGCTCGAGGGCCTCCCAGGAGGTCTCCAGGAGCAGCCGCTGCTGCGGGTCCATGGCGACGGCCTCGCGCGGCGAGATTCCGAAGAACGCCGGATCGAACTCGGCCGCGCCGTAGAGGAATCCGCCCTCCAGCGTCGCCGACGTACCGCCGTCAGCCACCTCCGAGTAGAGGCCGTCCAAATCCCAGCCGCGGTCGGTGGGGAAGGCCGAGATGCCGTCGGCCCCGGTGGCCACGAGGCGCCAGAGGTCGTCGGCGTTCGCCACCCCGCCCGCGTAACGGCAGCTCATGCCGACGATCGCGATCGGCTCGTCGTCCGCGAGCCGTGTCACCGGAACGGCCGCCGGGGCCTCCGGCTGCGTGCCGAGGACCTCCCCGAGTACGTGGTCCGCGAGCGCCTCGGGCGTGGGGTAGTCGAAGATCAGGGTCGCGGGCAGTCGCAGGCCCGTGGCCCGGTCGAGCCGGTTGCGCAGTTCGACGGCGGTCAGCGAGTCGAAGCCGAGGTCCTTGAACGGCCGGGCGACGCCCACCCCTTCGACGCCGCTGTGGCCGAGGACCGCGGCCGCCTGACCGCGCACCAGGTCGAGCAGGGCCTTGCCGCGTTCCGCGCGGGAGAGGCCCGCGAGACGCTGCAGCAGCTTCACCGACCCGGCGAGCACTCCTGCCCTGCGCCGCGAGCTCGCGCGGACGAGTCCGCGGAACACGCCCGCGAGCGCGCCGACACCGGCCTGGCCGCGCAGGACGGCCAGGTCCAGGTGGACGGGGAGCAGCGCCGGGCGGTCGAGGGCGAGCGCCGCGTCGAACAGCTCCAGTCCTTCGTCGGAGGTCAACGGCACCACTCCGGACCGGGACATTCGGCTGGTGTCGCCGTCGTGCAGCCGCCCGACCATGCCGTCCGCGATGCCCCACGGACCCCAGGCCAGTGACGTGGCCGCGAGGCCGCGGCCCGCGCGGTGCTGGGCCAGCGCGTCGAGGAACGCGTTGGCGGCCGCGTAGTTGCCCTGCCCCAGCGAGCCGAAGGTTCCGGCGACGGAGGAGAACAGGACGAACATCGACAGGTCGAGGTGCTCGGTGAGCTCGTGCAGATGCACCGCGGCGTCGACCTTGGGCCGCAGCACGGCATCGAGTCGGTCGGCGGTCAGCGAGGACACGACACCGTCGTCGACGACACCGGCGGCGTGCACCACTCCGGTCAGCGGCCGCTCCTCGGGAATCGAGCCGAGCACCGCGGCCAGTGCGTCCCGGTCCGAGACGTCACAGGCCGCCAGGGTCACCTCGGCGCCGGCCCGGGTCAGCTCCGCGGTGAACTCCGCCGCACCGGGCGCCTCGGCGCCGCTGCGGCTGGTCAGCACCAGGCTCCGTACGCCGTGCCGGGCGACGAGGTGCCGCGCGACCAGGGCACCGAGGGCGCCGGTCGCGCCGGTCACCAGGACGGTGCCGTGCCGCTCGGACGCCGACTCGGGCTCCTTGGAGGCCTCTTGGGGCGCGGGCCGGGCGAGACGCGGGACGAGGACGCGGCCCTGGCGGACCGCCACCTGCGGTTCCCCGCCGGCCAGGATCTCGGCGAGGATGCCGGTGAGGGCGTCGGCGGGGGCGGCGTGCGAATCCGCGGTGTCGGCCAGGTCGACGAGGACCAGCCGGCCCGGGTTCTCGGACTGGGCGGACCGCACGAGACCCCAGGCAGCGGCGCCCGCGAGGTCGACCGGGCCGGTGCCGTCGCCCGCGGCCACCGCGCCCCGGGTCACGACGACCAGGAGCGCGTCGCCGTACCGCTCGTCGGCCAGCCACTCCTGCACCGTCGCGAGGACGGCGTGCGCGGTTTCACGCACGGAGGCGGCCAGACCGTCGCCCGTGCCGGGTGCGGGGGCGTAGCAGACGACGTCCGGCACGCGGTCCAGGGAGGCGAGATCCTCGTACGTGGGGACGCCGAGCGCTGCGAACGCGGCCGACTTCCCCAGCAGCGCCCAGTCCCTTGCTCCCTCCTTCGCCGGCGCCGATGCCGACGCCGGTGCCGACTGCGGCGACCACTCCAGGGTGAACAGGGCGTCCTTGCCGCCAACCTCGCTCCGCAGCAGCTCTGGTGAGACCGGGGCGAGCGTTACACGGTCCGCCACCGCGACCAGCCCGCCGGTCTCATCGGCCACGGCCACCGAAACGCCCTCGCGTGCGGGACGGATCCTTACGCGCAGCGCGGTTGCTCCCACCGCCGCCAAAGACACTCCGGACCACGCGGACGGCACGCCGCCCGCGGCCGCCTGCAGGGCGGCGTCGAGGAGCGCCGGGTGCAGGCCGAAGCCGTCGACGTCCGTACCCTCGGGCAGCGCGACCTCGGCGTACAGCTCGTCACCGCGACGCCACAGCGACCGCAGCCCGCGGAACGCGGTGCCGTGGTCGTAGCCCTCGTCGGCGAGGTCGTCGTACACACTCTGCGCCGACACCTCGGCGGCGTCCTGCGGAGGCCAGACAGCGAAGTCCGTTTCGTCCGCCAACTGCTCCTGAGCAGGTGCTAGTTCCCCGGTTACGTGCAGGTTCCAGTCTGCCTCGGGACCGTCGGCCTCAGAGCGCGTGTACACCTCCACCGCGCGACGCCCGTCCGCATCCGCCGCCGCCACAGTCAGCTGGACGGCGACACCCGTCCGCTCCGGAAGCACCAGCGGGGCCCGTACGGTCAGCGTGGCCAGCGACTCGCACCCGAACCGCTCCCCCGCGTGCAGCGCCAGCTCGACGAAGACCGCGCTCGGCACGACGACCGTGCCGTACACCAGATGGTCGCCGAGCCACGGGAGCGTCTCGACCGAAAGGCGCCCGGTGAACAGGAACCCGTCCGAACCGGCCAGCCGCACCCCGGCCGCCAGCAGCGGATGTCCGGCACCGCCCAGACCCGCCGCCGTAATGTCGCCCACGGGGGCGGCCTGAGCGGAGAGCCAGTAGCGGTCGTGCTGGAAGGCGTAGGTGGGCAGGTCGACGCGGCGGGCGCCCGTGCCGGCGA
>NZ_BAABCQ010000307.1:0-4223 GCF_039539045.1 Streptomyces marokkonensis | reverse complement strand
GGCCTGATTCCCAGTCAGCGGGGTTTGTCTTCGCGGCTGTTGGGCCGTTCCGACGAGGTGAGACTCTAGCGGATTCCCGGCTCCCGAGCTAATCGGGGGCCGCGTCCTTTCGGACTTGGATTCCTCATTCCGCAAATTGCACGCACCGACAGGACGACGACGCCGACAGTGCGACTGTTCGTCGAGAAGTGGTGAGTACTTGCGGAATCGCTGTCCGGGGACCGACCGGGGTCGGCGCTCACGTCGGACAACTCGGAGAACACTACGAGTGCGGGACGGGCGTGTCAAACCCCGGGCCGTGCGGCCTCCGGCGGCGTACGGTGACAGGCGTGACGACACGTACGTGCACCGGGCTCTGGTGGGCCGCCTGACGGCGGCCGTACGCACGTATGTACTCAACGGTCGCCGCTTCGGCGGCCGTTCTCGTATCTCCCTCCAGGAGGGGCGGCCGGCGGTTGGCGCGGCCCCGACCAGGAGGTGGAGAGATGACACGGGTCTTCAGTGGGATCAAGCCGACCGGACACCTGACGCTGGGGAACTATCTGGGAGCCGTGCGGCGGTGGGCCGGGGAGGACCAGCACCGGTCGGACGCGCTGTTCTGCGTCGTGGACCTGCACGCCCTGACCGTGGACCACGATCCGGCGCGGGTGCGCAGACTGAGTCGGCAGGCGGCCTCCCTCCTGCTGGCAGCCGGGCTGGATCCGGAGCTGTGCACCGTGTTCGTGCAGAGCCACGTGGACGAGCACGCCCGGCTGTCGTACGTACTGGAGTGCGTCGCCACCGACGGCGAGATGCGGCGGATGATCCAGTACAAGGAGAAGGCCGCGCGGGAACGGGAGCGGGGCGGGAGTGTGCGGCTGTCGCTGCTGACGTATCCCGTACTGATGGCGGCCGACATCCTGGCGTACGGGACGGACGACGTGCCGGTGGGGAACGACCAGACGCAGCACGTGGAGCTGGCGCGGGATCTGGCGGTGCGGTTCAACCAGCGGTACGGGCACACGTTCGTGGTGCCGCGGGCCACGAGTCCGGCGGTGGCGGCACGGGTGATGAACCTGCAGGAGCCGGTGTCGAAGATGGGGAAGAGTGACGACGTCGGGCCGGGGATCGTCTATCTGCTGGACGAGCCGGACGTGGTGCGGAAGAAGGTCATGCGGGCCGTGACCGACAGCGGGCGCGAGGTCGTGTACGACCGGAAGGAGCGGCCGGGGCCGGCGAATCTGCTGGAGATCCTCGCCGCCTGCACGGGCGGGGAGCCGGCGGAGCTGGCGGGTGCTTACGACTCGTACGGCGCGTTGAAGAAGGACACCGCGGAGGCCGTCGTCGAGGTGCTGCGGCCCGTGCGGGAGCGGCACCAGGAGCTGTGCGCGGACCCCGGGTATGTGGAGGGCGTGCTCCGGGAGGGTGCTCGGAAGGCCCGGGCGATGGCGCGGCCGACCGTGGACGCCGCCTACCGGGCGATCGGGCTGCTGCCTCCCGCGGGCCCCTGAGCGGGTGAACGGCCGCAGCGTCACCGACCGACCGCCGTGGACCCCCGTCGCGGGGCCGGCGGACCGGTCGGGGGCCCGCGGTCAGTCCTTGGTGCCGGAGGCGAGTTCGCGGCTGCGGTCGCGGGCGGCTTCCAGGGCGGCGATGAGGGCGGCGCGGACGCCGTGGTTCTCCAGTTCGCGGATGGCGTTGATGGTGGTGCCGGCGGGGGACGTGACGTTCTCGCGGAGCCTGACCGGGTGTTCGCCGCTGTCGCGGAGCATGGTCGCGGCGCCGATCGCGGACTGGACGATCAGGTCGTGGGCCTTGTCGCGGGGCAGGCCGAGGAGGATGCCGGCGTCGGTCATGGCTTCGACCAGGTAGAAGAAGTACGCCGGGCCGGAGCCGGAGAGGGCGGTGCAGGCGTCCTGCTGGGACTCGGGGACGCGGAGGGTCTTGCCGACGGCGCCGAAGATCTCCTCGGTGTGGGTCAGGTGGGCGGCGGTGGCGTGGGTGCCGGCGGAGATGACGGACATGGCCTCGTCGACGAGAGCCGGGGTGTTCGTCATGACGCGGACCACCGGGGTGCCGGGAGCGAGGCGTTCCTCGAAGAAGGCGGTCGGGATGCCGGCCGCGCCGCTGATGACCAGGCGGTCGGCGGGGACGTGCGGGGCGAGTTCGTCGAGGAGGGTGCCCATGTCCTGCGGCTTGACCGTGAGGATCAGGGTGTCGGCGGACTTGGCGGCCTCGGCGTTGGTGACCGGGGTGACTCCGTGGCGGGTGCGGAGCTCTTCGGCCCGTTCCTCGCGGCGGGCGGTGACCAGGAGGTCGGCGGGGGCCCAGCCGGCTCCGATCATTCCGCTGAGCAGCGCTTCGCCGATCTTGCCGGTGCCGAGGACTGCGACTTTGTGGGTCATGGCTTTCGGTGCCTTCCGGTGCCCTCTGGGGTGCGTCGTCCGTCGGCGTCATCCTCGCATCCGGAGGGTGGGTGCGGTCGGGGCGTCCGGTGGGCGGAATGCCGGTGGGGCTGCTGTGCCGGTGGGACTGCTGTGCCGTGGGGTGCCTGTGCCGGTGGGGCGGCTATGCCGTGCGGCGTTTGAGGGTGGCCGCGCCCAGGGCCAGGACCAGGAATGCGCAGCCCGCGACGATCAGGGCGTCCCGTACGAAGGCGGTGGTGATGTCGGGGTGGCGCAGGACTTCGTTCATGCCGTCGACCGCGTAGGACATGGGGAGGACGTCGGAGATCGTCTCCAGGGCCGGGTGCATCCTGTCTCGCGGTGTGAAGAGGCCGCAGAGGAGGAACTGGGGGAAGATCACGGCCGGCATGAACTGGACCGCCTGGAACTCGGAGGCCGCGAAGGCCGAGACGAAGAGGCCCAGTGCCGTGCCGAGGAGGGCGTCGAGCAGGGCGACCAGGAGGAGGAGCCAGGGGCTGCCCGTCACGTCGAGGCCGAGGAACCAGACCGCCAGTCCGGTCGCGAGGGCCGACTGGACGAGGGCGAGGGCGCCGAAGGCGAGGGCGTAGCCGGCGATGAGGTCGCCCTTGCCCAGCGGCATGGCGAGGAGGCGTTCGAGAGTGCCCGAGGTGCGCTCGCGCAGGGTCGCGATGGAGGTGACCAGGAACATCGTGATCAGCGGGAAGATCCCGAGGAGCGAGGCGCCGATGTTGTCGAACGTGCCCGGGCTGCCGTCGAAGACGTAGCGGAGCAGGAACAGCATCACGCAGGGGATCAGCATCAGGAGCGCGATGGTGCGGGGGTCGTGGCTCAGCTGGCGCAGGACCCGGGTCGCGGTGGCCGTGGTGCGGGAGAGGGTGAGAGGGCGGGGACGGGGGGTGGCGGCCGGGTGCGCGGTCGTGGGTGTGGTCGTGGGAGAGGTCATGGGGTGGTCTCCTTCGGGCGGGCCGCCGTGGTCGCCTCGTCGACCAGGTGCAGGAAGGCCTCCTCGACCGTCTCGGAACCGGTGCGGGTGCGCAGGGCCTCGGGGGTGTCCTCGGCCAGGATCTCGCCCTCGCGCATCAGGAAGAGGCGGTGGCAGCGCTCGGCCTCGTCCATGACGTGGGAGGAGACGAGGAGGGAGGCGCCACGGTCGGCGGCGATGGAGTGGAAGAGGTTCCAGAGGTCGCGGCGCAGGACGGGGTCGAGGCCGACAGTCGGTTCGTCGAGGACGAGCAGTTCGGGGGTGCCCAGGAGGGCTACGGCGAGAGAGACGCGGCTGCGCTGGCCGCCGGAGAGGTTGCCGGCCAGGGCGTCGGCGTGGGTGGTGAGGTCGACGTCGGTGATGGCGCGGGTGACGTTGTCGTGCCGGTGGTCGAAGGCGGCGCGGCCGGGGGTGAGGATCGCGGCGAAGTAGTCGAGGTTCTGGCGGACGGTCAGGTCGTCGAAGACGGACGGGGCCTGGGTGACGTAGCCGATGCGCGTGCGCAGGGTGGGGTGGCCGGCGGGGTGACCGAGGATTTCCAGGGTGCCGGTGACCTTGGCCTGGGTACCGGCGATCGCTCGCATGAGGGTCGACTTGCCGCAGCCGGAGGGGCCGAGGAGGCCGGTGATCCGGCCGCGCGGGACGGTGAAGTCGAGGGCGCGCAGGACGGTGCGGGGGCCGCGTACGACGGTGAGGTTCTCGGCGCGGACGGCGGGTGGAGCGGGGGCGCCGCCGCCTTGTTCTTCGGTGGGCGGTTGTTCGGTGGGCGGTTGTTCGGGGGGCGGTTGTTCGGGGGGCGGTTGTTCGGGGGGCGGTTGTTCGGGGGGCGGGGAGAG
>NZ_BAABCQ010000306.1:0-4391 GCF_039539045.1 Streptomyces marokkonensis | reverse complement strand
AGGTGCCAATTCGGACAGAAGGCCCAGACGTGACTTAGCCGGATGACCGGGGCCTCCGAAATCTCCGAGCGGTGCCGTATCGTCGAGTGGTGCCCGCCTGCGAGCAGCGTCGGCGGGGCCGAGTGGGAGGAGCCCCCGTGACGCAGCAGGTCCCGTCGACCGAACCCGAGCTGACCGGTGTGCGCAACTTCCGGGACGTGGGCGGACTGCCGACCGTGGACGGGCGGCGGGTGCGGCAGGGGGTGCTGTTCCGCAGCGGCCACCTCGCACACGCCACCGGAGAAGACGCCGCGCTGCTGGCCTCGCTGGGCCTGCACACCATCTTCGACTTCCGCAACGCGGCCGACCAGAAGCTCGACGGCCCGGACGTCGAGCTTCCGGGCGTGCGGAACGTGAACCTGCCGCTGAGCGACCCGGCCGACGGCGCCGAGTTCTGGAGGATGGTCCGCGACGGCGACCTCGACCAGCTGCGCGAGATCCTGGCGGACGGCAAGGGCGCGAACCGGATGATCAATTCCTACCGCGCGATCATCAAGGAGCGCACGGCCGAGCACTCCCGGGTGCTGCACGCGCTCGCGCAGGACAGCGTCCCCGCCCTGATGCACTGCGCGGCCGGCAAGGACCGTGCGGGCCTGTCGATCGCGATCACCCTGCTCGCCCTGGGCGTCGAGCGTGAGGCCGTCGTGGACGACTACCTGAAGTCCAACGCCACGCACCGCCGCTACAAGGTACAGCGCAGCGGCTCCGCCGCCTCGGCCTACTCCCCCGAGGTCATGGAGCTGCTCAGCCCCCTCTTCGACGCGCGCGCCGAGTATCTGGCGGCGGCTTTCGAGACCGTCGAGGAGACCTGGGGCGGGGTCGACACCTATCTGGAGAAGGGTCTGCGGATCACTCCGGAAACCCGGGAGCGGCTGCGCGAGCGGATGCTGGACTGAGTCATCGGCTCACCGACTCACCGGTTCCGGTTCACTGGCTGTTGGCGCCCACCTCGAAGAGCAGGTAGATGAAGGCCGCGAGGACGTGCCCCACGACGAGGTACACGAAGAGCCGTACCCACAGGGCACGCGGGAACTTCTCCTGAAGGTTCATGGCGTCTCTCCAAAGGTGGGGTGGGCCGGTCCGAGGGCAGGGTGCACCGGCGTGGTGGCCGGCCCCAGGCACAGTGCCGCCGCCGGGCTCTGCAGCAGGGTGTGGACGAAGAGCAGCTCGACGCCGTCGGCGTCCTGAGCGGCGATCCGGTGCGGGGTCAGCGAGTCGAAGTGCGCGCTGTCGCCCGGGCCGAGCCGGTGCACGGCGTCCCCGAGGCGCAGCCGCAGCCGGCCCCGCAGGACGTGCAGCCACTCCTCACCGGGGTGTACCCGCACGATGTCGCCCTGCGAGCCGTACGGCACATGGACGCGCAGGGCCTGCATGCCACGACCGGCCCCGCCGGCCTGCCAGTAGGTCCAGCCGCCCGCGAACGTCGGCTCCATGGCGTCGGCGCGTACGACGGCATCCCGGTCCGCGACCGTCTCGCCGAGCAGCTCCGAGACAGTCGTACCGTAGACACGGGCGAGGGAGAGCAGCATCGGCAGCGAGGGCTGACGCTGCCCGGTCTCCAGACGGGAGAGGTGGGCGGGCGACAGCCCGGCGGCGCGGGCCGCCGCCTCGAGGGTGAGGGCGGCCCTGCGCCGCAGGGCACGCAGCTGCGGTGCCACGACGGACACCGCGTCCGCCGACGCGTCCCTCGACGGCGGTTCGGGCTCGTGGGTGGTCATGCCTCCCATTCAGCCCCGAAATTGCCCGTTAGGCAATTTCTTTGCCTCTGAGGCAAAGAAGTGAAGCGAAGGGCCGGACGGGAACGCCCTCGCCGGTGGTCAGCGGTTGGCCACCGCCTGCCTGACCAGGGTCTTGCCGAAGTCCCACATCAGGCCGCCGCCGTCGTGCGCGTCGTCCATCACCTCGGTGAAGGCGTCGACGAACCGGTCCGCGTCCCCCGCGTCGATGATCAGCGGGGGGATCAGCTTGATCACCTCCAGGTGGTCACCGGACACCTGTGTCAGAATCCGGTGCCGTTGCAGCAGTGGTACCACCACCATCTGCGCGAACAGCCCCTTCCGCGCGGCCTGCAGCATCGCCCAGCGGCTGCGCAGTTTCAACGATCTCGGGCGTCCGAACTCGATGCCGATCATCAGCCCCCGTCCCCGGACGTCGGCGAGCAGCTCGTAGCGATCCACCAGCTCCGTCAGCCGGGACTTCAGCCGCTCGCCCACCGCGGCCGCGTTCGCCACGATCTCCTCGTTCTCCATCACCGAGAGCACCGCGAGCCCTGCCGCCATGGCCTGTGCGTTGGATCCGAAGCTCGCCGAGTGGACCTGCACCCGGTCCATCGAGGAGAACACCTTCCGGAAGATCCACTCCTTGCCCAGCGTGGCCCCCACCGGCACATAGCCGCCGGACAGCGCCTTCGCCACGCACACCAGGTCGGGCTCGACGCCCTCCTCGTGCTGGAAGGCGTAGAACTTCCCGGTCCGGCCGAGGCCCGTCTGCACCTCGTCGGCGATCAGCAGTGCCTTGTGCCGGTGCAGCAGTTCCTGCGCGCCGCGCAGGTAGCCGGGCGGGGGCTCGTGCACGCCCTTGCCCTGGACCGGCTCCACGATCAGCGCGGCCACGTCGCCCCGCTTCAGCTCGCGCGCCAGGGCGTCCAGATCGCCGAGCGGGACTGCGGTGTCGGGCAGCAGCGGGGCGAAGCCGTCACGGAAGCCGTCCTCGCCGTTGACGGACAGCGATCCGGTGGTCAGCCCGTGGAAGGCGTGCGGGCAGTACAGGACCCTCGGCCTGCCGGTCGCGTACCGGGCGAACTTCAGCGCGGTCTCGACCGCCTCCGTGCCGCTGTTGCCGAAGAAGACCCGGTCCAGGTGCGGGCTGTAGGAGAGCAGCTGCTCGGCCAGCAGCCCGGGCAGCGGCGGACAGTCGAAGCGGGTCAGGTCGGCCAGCGAGGCGTCGAGGACGTCGTGCAGTGCCTTGCGCACGACGGGATGGTGGCGCCCCAGGCCCATCACCGCGAACCCTGCGAGCATGTCCAGGTAGTCGTTGCCGTCCGCGTCCCAGAAGTGCGCGCCCTCGGCCCGCTCGTAGACCTTGTCGAAGCCGATGGTGCGCAGCATGCGCGGCAGCTGGTGATTGAGGTGCCTGGCGTGCAGCTCGTACCGCTCGGCTCCGCGCTCGGCCAAGAGGGCGGCGAGGTCGAACTCCTTGGTCATTCAGCTCTCTCCTTGCACTGGCGTGACGGGCCGTCGTCCGTGCCTGGTCTGATCTCCGGCCTGCGCTTCGGCCACCTGATCTCCGGCCTGCGCTTCGGCCACCTGTGCTCCGACCTGCGCTCCGGTCGCCTGCGCTTCGGCCACCTGTGCTCCGGCCTGTGCTCCGGCCTGTGCTCCGGCCTGTGCTCCGGCCTGTGCTCCGACGGCCAGGCTCGCGCTGATCCGGCCGGCGATCTCGACCGGGGTGAGTCCGATGTCGGCGAGCACCTCGGCGCGCTTGGCGTGCGCGAGGAACTGCTCGGGGACGCCGAACCGGCGTACGGGTACGTCGACCTCGGCGTCGACCCGGCACTCGCGCCACCGCCGAACCGACGCCGGCCGCTCGGCTGCCGACGTACTTCAGCCCCAGGTCCTCGAAGAGTCCCTGCGGGGCGAAGGCGTCCTTGAAACCCTTCTTCGCGCCGTGCAGGGCCTCGTACAGGGTGTCGCCGACCACGGGTGTGCGCCGGAGTACGCCCTTGCCCCAGGCGAGCATCCGCTCGTAGCCGTCGGTCGTACGGAGGGTCGCGAGGTGGTTGGCGAGGCCGTCGGCCCAGCCGAGCACGGTGGAGGCGTGGCTGTTCTCGATGACGTCGTGTTCGGACTCCTCGCGCGACGGGTAGCCGGAGAGCCCGCTCTTGCCGCGCAGTCCGGAGAAGTCCTGACGGTCTGTCAGAAGTGTGTGCACATAGCTCTGATGGCCGGTGTCCCACAGAATGCGGCCGGCCGGTGACTCGAAGACCCGGTGCAGGGCGACGGTCAGTTCCACCACGCCCGGGTCGGGGCCGAGGTGTCCGCCGGTGCGGGTGACCGCGTGCACCAGGAAGTCACGTATCTCCTCGGACAGTTCGCCGAGTTCCGCCTCGGACAGCGCCTTCAGGTCGCGTGGTCCCCGGATGCTCTCCAGAATCGTCACGCTCGGCCCCCTTCGGTCCGCGGTGTTCAGCTCACGGTGACGGCCGGCTCCCCCGACGCGCCGTCCTTCTCCATCTGCTCGGCGATCTTCATCGCCTCTTCGATCAGCGTCTCGACGATCTTCGACTCGGGGACGGTCCTGACGACCTCGCCCTTGACGAAGATCTGGCCCTTGCCGTTGCCGGAGGCGACGCC
>NZ_BAABCQ010000305.1:0-4412 GCF_039539045.1 Streptomyces marokkonensis | reverse complement strand
AAGGAGTTGCTTACGTGAATTGTCTTCCTAAGACCGCTTGGCCTCCGACTTGGTTAATTCTGTGGGTAGGGTGACCGTCGTTCTCGTCCACGGTCTCGCCGGGGACGTTCCTCCGCGCCTGAACAGGGCTCTCCCGACGCTCTCCCGACGGGCTTTGGCCCGGGCGCGATTCATGCCGGCCGATGCGGCCGCCGGTCACGGATACCGAGACTCATGTTGAACTTCATCGCACGCAGAATCGGAGCGGGAGCGGTGCTCCTTCTCGTCATCTCATTGCTCTCCTACCTGCTGTTGTCGATCCCTGACACCGACGTCGGCCGCCAACTGCTGGGGCCCGGCGCGCCACAGGGCGCCGTCGACGCCAGGAATGCCGAACTCGGTCTCGACCGGCCGGTGCTCCTCCAGTACACGGACTGGCTCACGCACGCCGTCGGCGGCGACCTCGGCACCTCCTGGTTCTCCAGCGAGGACGTCACCCTCGCCGTCGCCAACCGGCTGCCGGTCACCCTGAGCCTGATGCTCGGCGTCACCCTCGTGACGGCACTGCTGTCCCTCCTGCTCGGTGTCTGGGCCGGGGTGCGGCGCGGCCCCGTGGACCGCTTCGTCCAGCTCCTCGGCGTCGTCGGCTACGCGCTGCCCGGCTTCCTCGTGACCCTGGTCCTCGTCCTGGTCTTCGCCGTGCAGCTGAACTGGTTCCCGGCCATCGGGTACACACCCTTCACCGAGTCCCCCAGCGGCTGGCTGGCGACCGTGACCCTCCCCGTCGCCTCCCTCTCCGTGGCAGCCGTCGCGGGCGTCTCGCAGCAGGTCCGCGGCGCCGTCATCGACGTCATGCGCCAGGACTACGTGCGCACACTCCGGGCCCGTGGACTGTCCGAGCGCCGGATCGTCCTCAAGCACGTCCTGCGCAACTCCTCCGCCCCCGGGCTCTCCGTACTCGGCATGCAGTTCGTCGGGCTCCTCGGCGGCGCGGTGCTCGTGGAGCAGATCTTCGGGCTGCCCGGCATCGGCAGCATGACCGTCACGTACACCACCCGCGGCGACATTCCCGTGATCATGGCGCTCGTCATGCTGACCGTGATCGGTGTCGTCCTGATCAACCTCCTGGTCGACATCGTGATCGGCTGGCTCAACCCGAAGGCGAGGATCGCGTGAGCGAGAACCGCGAGAGCGCGAACCGGAAGAGCGCGAACCGCAAGAGCGACGACCGTGTACGCGACGACCGCCCGGCCCAGCCCTCACTGGCCACAGCACCAGCACCAGCACCAGCACCAGCACCAGCACCAGCACCAGCACCAGCACCAACGGCCCGTTCCCGGCGCGGCACGGCGCGGCGGCTGCTGCGCAATCCACTCGCTGTCGCATCCCTCACGGTGCTGGTCCTCCTGATCGCCGGCTCACTCCTGGCACCCTTCCTGGCGCCCCAGGGCCCGGCCGACTCCTCCCTCGCCGACGCCTTCGCCGGTCCGAGCCCCGCCCACCCCCTCGGCATGGACTCCGCCGGACGCGACATCCTGTCGCGCCTGCTCCACGGCGGGCGCAACACACTCGGCGGGGCCGTGATCGCGCTGGCCCTCGCGCTCGCCCTCGGAGTCCCGGCCGGCCTGTACGCCGGATACCGCGGCGGCTGGTTCGACGCCGCCGCCAACTGGACGGTCGACCTCGTCATGGCGCTGCCCGCCATGGTCGTACTGCTCGCCTCCCGCGCGATCCTCGGCCCGAACGTATGGGTCCTCATGATCGTCCTCGGAGTGCTCGCCGCGCCGAGCTTCTTCCGGCTGGTGCGCGGCATCGTCGCCAACGTCCGCGGCGAACTGTACGTGGACGCCGCCCGGGTCTCCGGCCTGTCCGACGCCCGCATCGTGGCCCGGCACGTCCTCACGGTCGTCCGGGGTCCGATCATCATCCAGACCGCCCTGGTCGCGGGCATCGCGATCGCCCTCCAGGCGGGACTGGAGTTCCTGGGCGTCGGCAGCGGCTCCGAGGCCACCTGGGGCGCCATGCTCAACGAGGCGTTCCAGAACATCCAGCGCGCGCCCGCTCTCCTGCTGTGGCCCGGGCTCGCCCTCGGCCTCACCAACGCCGCCCTCGTGCTGCTCGCCGCGGCGCTGCGGGACGTCCTGGAGGACCGTACGGGCCGGCAGACCGGGCGGGTCGGGCGCCGTGCGAACGCCCCAGTACCGCCGGCCGGGGCCGGGGCGGTGTCGTCGGCCGTGACCGGTACGGTGCCGCCGCCCAGGACCGGTACCGTGCCGCCGGCCGAAGCCAGTGCAGTACCGTCCCCCGGAGCCGGTACCGCCGAGCGCGCCGATCTCCTCTCCCTGCGCGGAGTCAGGGTCGCCTACGCCCAGCACGACGGCACCGACAAGGAGGTCGTCCACGGTGTCGACCTCGACGTCCGCCGTGGCGAGATCGTCGGCCTCGTCGGCGAGTCGGGGTCGGGCAAGACACAGACCGCGTTCTCGGTCCTCGGCATCCTCCCCGAGGGCGGCCGTCTCAGCACCGGCAGCATCCTGGTGACCGGCCGCGAGATCGCGGGGCTCGCGGAGCGGGAGCACCGTGCGCTGCGCGGCACGACGGTCGCGTACATCCCGCAGGAGCCCATGAGCAATCTCGACCCGGCCTTCACCGTCGGCAGCCAACTGGCCGAGCCGATGCGGCAGATACTCCGCCTGTCCCGCAAGGAAGCCGCCGAGCGGGCCGTCGAGCTGCTCCGCCAGGTCGAGATCCCGGCGCCCGAGCAGGTCGTGCGCCGCTACCCGCACGAGATCTCCGGCGGCATGGCCCAGCGCGTCCTCATCGCCGGCGCGATCTCCTGCGACCCCGCCCTGCTGATCGCCGACGAACCCACCACCGCTCTGGACGTGCGTGTCCAGGCCGAGATCCTCGACCTGCTGCGCCGACTGCGTGAGGAGCGCGGCCTGGGCGTCCTGCTCGTCACCCACAACCTCGGTGTGGTCGCCGACCTCTGCGACCGGGTCGCCGTGATGAACCAGGGCCGCGTCGTGGAGACCGGCACCGCCGAACAGGTACTTCACGATCCCCAGGACCCTTACACCCGCGACCTCCTCGCCGCCGTCCTCGACTCCGCCCCCGCAAGGGAACCCTGGCGGCCCCGCCCGACAAGGAGCGTCTCCGCATGACCACCGACCACGCCGAAGCCCTGCTGTCCGTACGGGATCTGCGGGTGTCGTTTCCCGGGAAGGGATGGCGGGCTCCGCGCACCGAGGTGCTCAAGGGCGTAGACCTCCACATCAGGCCCGGCGAGACACTTGGGCTCGTCGGGGAGTCCGGCTCCGGCAAGACCACCATCGGCCGCGCGATCCTGGGCCTGGTCCCCGTCGCCTCCGGAACCGTCACCTTCGACGGCGAACGCGTCGACACGGCGAGCACCGCCCGCCGCCGCGCGCTGAGCCGCGAGCTCCAGGTCATCTTCCAGGACCCCTACACCTCGCTGAACCCGGCACGGACCATCGGCGACACCCTCTCCGAGCCCCTCCTCGCCCAGGGGATCGACGCCCGCGACGCCCGCGGCAGGGTCGACGGCCTCCTGGAGCAGGTCCGGCTGCCGGGCGACGCCGCCGGCCGACTGCCGCGCGAGTTCTCCGGCGGCCAGCGGCAGAGGGTCGCCATCGCCCGCGCCCTGGCCCTGCGGCCCCGTCTCGTCGTCTGCGACGAACCGGTCTCCGCGCTCGACCTCACCACGCAGGCGACCGTGCTCGATCTCCTCCTGGACATCCAGGAGGAGACCGGGGTCGCCTACCTCTTCGTCTCCCACGACCTGTCGGTCGTCCGGCGCATGAGCCACCGCGTCGCCGTGATCCACCGCGGCGAGATCGTCGAGACCGGGGACGCGGACACACTCACCCGCACGCCGGACCACCCCTACACCCGGACCCTCCTGCTGTCGGCCCCCGTCGCCGACGTCACCGAGCAACGCAGGCGCCGGGAGCGGCGAACAGCTCTCGCCAAGTGCGAGTGAGCCCGGGGCGGACGCGCGCGGAAGAGTCCCCGCCCCGGGGCTCGCGCCGCGGCCCCGGGTGACGTCAGTCCGTACCGCCCGGCGCCGCGGTCCATCCGGACGTCCGGCAGTAACCCCGCTCGAATGCAGCCCAGAAATCCTCGTCGATCCCCGTGTCGGTGAACCAGCTCCAGTTGGTGTGGGCGACGAGTTGCTCGCGCCCGTCACGGCTGTTGAGTGCGTAGGTCAGGTAACCGGGTGCGGCGCCGCCGTGGCCGTACGCACGGCCGCAGTCGGTGGCGCAGGCGTAGATGCCCAGGCCGCAGGCGACGGCGGGCGGGGCGGCAAGGAGCACATGGAACGCATTGAGGCCATCACCTGAGTCCGTCATGGATTCCCTCTACGCGGCATGCCTGGATCGATATCGAGGGACGAGATCTACGGACTGAAC
>NZ_BAABCQ010000304.1:0-4527 GCF_039539045.1 Streptomyces marokkonensis | reverse complement strand
CTCGGAGCTGAATGCGATAAGGGACAATTTTTGCTCCGGGCGCGATACCTTGCAGCCCATCATTGGCTCCCGTACCTGCGATCAACTCAGCCATACTCGTGCCGTGGCCCGCGTAGTCGTTCGTGGCACCATAGGCAACCGCCTTCGGGACTTCATCCACCAGAACCTGGCCAGTGAGGGAAGAGGTATTGGGATTCACACCTGTGTCAATGACAGCAACCTTGACACCTTCCCCTGTGCTCGTCTTCCACATCTGCTCGACCTGCATGGGCCTCAAATACCACTGTTCCGACTCAACGTCGAACGCTGCAGCATTCGGAGCAAACCCCACGCCCACAGCCGTCAAAGCGCCGACGACCGCGCTCACAGCACGCACTCGTCGCACGCGCCGTGTCCTGCGAAAGACATTCCGCTCGGCCAGTCGACTGGTCCCCGGCTTCATAACGTTGTACGTCCTCGCTAGCGCTTAGTTGACGACTGGCGGCACGTCGCGCCGCTGCTGGGCAGGCAGGTGAGTCTCTTGGTCCTCGCTCGGGCGGCCGGGACGCGGTGTCTCTTCCTCATCACGGTCTCCGGCCGGCCTTCCGCGACCGCCCGGGCCACGCACAAGGCCGGTTCCTCCGCGGGTCATACCGTTTCGCTCGGCGTTGGCCGCGGAACGGCGAGCGGCAGGGCTGCCGGTGATGCGCTCAGACCTTGACGGACCGGTACGGGGCCTGTTCGTAGTAGGACCAGGTCTGACGGCGGGGGCCGGCCCGCCGAAGACGCCACCCTGCCCAGAACGACGGTCGGCCGACCGGGAACCAGCTGCCTCGGCACCAACAACCGTCCCACGAGGGATTCTCTGTCCGCTCATCGTCGGCGGCGCAGCACCCGTCACAGGCCGACCCCCAACCACGCCGCCCGCACGACCCACGCCGCTTGCGGCACCACCGTGCGGCATCGGAGCAGTCGTCCCCCCCGGCCGTGCGGTACCGCCGGTTACTCCCGAACCCATCGGTGAGGGCCCTGGTGCAGAGGAAACTCCCTTCGCGAGTGCCTGACCGCTCGCCGCGGTACGCCCCGCCTGACCGACGGGTCCGTTCCCCACAGCACGGCCTGAGCCCCCGTTACTCACGTCGGCCCTGCCTGCTCCTCCCTGAGCGGCCAGGGGGCCGCGAACACCGTTTGGTCCGCGCACACCCCTACTCGACACCACGTTTGGAACCGGCCCCCCATACCCGGTACCGAACGCGTTGGCCGTTCCGCTACTTCCGCCCGGTGCCCCGGTAGTCGAAGTGATATTCCCGGTGGTGGAGGGCACCGAGGACGGCAGGGTACCGACACTGTCGATAGTCGTACCGACCCCAACCTCCGGCTCCGCAATGACCCTTGTGACCCCTGTGGGCCGGAGAGCGGTGTCAGTTGGTCGGTGTGATTCGACCGGAGCCACTGCGGCGGCCGAGGACTGATGCCCCAGAACGCCGGCCGTACCGCTCGTCCCGGATGATGCCGAAGCAGCGCCCCCGAAAACCAGGTCTTCGCTACTAGTGGGAGGAGGCTTCGGCACCCCTACGTCCGGCATCGACTTGAACTCCGGGGCCGTCAGGCTCTCCAGTTGTTCTCTGGACACCGCGTAATACGACGACAACCGATTCATCAGGTTGATCGCCTCCTGACGGTCCTTCTCAACCCGGACCGCAGTGGCGTATTCCTCGTTGCCGTCGACCTGTTTGGGGGTCGGAAGCTGTTCAGGCGGCAGTGCCTTGTCCGGCGGCCGTGTATCCCTCTGTGGCATGGCTTTGCGTACCGCCGCCAAGCCTACGGCAGCAGCAGTGATCTGATCGCCCGCCCCGCCCGCGAAGGTGCCCAGGTCATACGTACTGGTGACCAGCGACCGTCCCCACTTGCGGAAAGCCTCGCCCGACTCTCCGACCCAGTGGACTTCCCCGATGTGGCCGTCCAGTTCCTTGGCGGCGTCCGTGATGGCGTCCCGCGCCTCCCACAGAGCCCTGCCGGACGACTCCAGGTCCTCCGGGTTGGTCTGCTCGACCAGGTCGATCATGGCGTTGAGGCGGTGGCGCTCGAAGTCTGTGCGGCCGTCCATCGCTCGCCCGAACGGCGTCTTGTCCACAGCAGAGCGCACCAGACCATTGAAGATTCCCCCAAGGAATCCGCCACGCGGCCGCTCTTCGACGAAACGGGTGAGGTCCGTGACCGAGTTCTGCTGGGAGACTCGCTCCAGGTCCTCTTCATGCTGCTTGTCGGTCATCGTCACAGGTCCCCGGTGGTCTTGTTGCCCTCAGTGCGCTGCTTGCCGTCCGCGGTACCCTCAACCTGCTCGATCTGCATCTGGATCGCCCAGAAGCGCCGGCGCTGTTCCTCTTCGAGGTTGTCGAAGCCCACATGCGCACCCTGGACGGCGATACTGATCGCCTCGATCTGCAGGTGCAGCGTCTTCGAGAGAGATGTGAGCTTCTCGTGAACCCGGTTGTACTCCAGGTACAGGGCGTGCGCCTCCGGGAAGGCATCCGCGCTGCCGCTGTTCAATGACCCCGGCTTGATCGTTTGGGCACCGACTCGCTTGGGGTTACCAGGCGAACCTTCGAGATCGCTCAGGGCTCCGTCCACCCGCTTCACGAACGTACTCAGCGCCTCGCCAGTGACCTCCAGGTTTGCTGCCCTGGCGGTCGACACGCCCCCCACCATGTCTGCTGGAAGCACGTCGCTCCCTCCCCGTTTCCCCGTAGAACCATGGCTGCGGCCGACGGGCCGCTCACATCCGCGTTCGCAAAGCGAACCACGCGCACCATGCGATCACTACTGTAGTGAACCGGTACGACAGGGCCAACCGTGATGCGTGTGGGATCAGCTACAAGTCAGCCCCGGGTGTGGCACTTTGAGCGATTTGCGGTCAATGAGGTTCTACGAGGTGGCCACCGATCAGGTGACGGTCCGCGAGCCGACCAGCGGGATCCCCCGGCCGTTGTCCGAGACGTCTGACGTTTCAACTTCGCTGCCTGAAAACCTCGTTGGATATCCGGACTACCGCACTCGACCTGCCCCGTGCACTCGCTGAGTGGGTCGCCAAACTCATCGCCACCCGTGAGGGCAACGGCGCTGCAAGCTACGCCCACCCCAGGGCCGTCTTCACCCTTCCCGCCGGGACGTACTCAGATCGCCTCGCACTGGGCGTATGCGTTCGTCCCACTTCGCTTCAACACCACTGGCGTGCCTGCACGCCAGGCCCTTGCGTCCGCGGTGGGTGGTGCGGTCCTCGGTCTGACCCAGCAGCCCGCCGGGGTGAGCCGTTGACAAAAAACCCACGGGCCACCGGTCTCGGACCAGGCGCCTCTTCTCGGTGGCGTGGTCCGGTTCCCAGTGGCTCCGTGCAGCCGCGTGGGTATCCGCGCGTGCCAGCTGCCTCTCCTCGATCCGGCTTGGTGAAAACCGGCGTGGACAGACGGCCACGGCACAAACAGCAGCGCTGGACCAGCCGAAGTCCAGCCCACTCACGTCATACGGCAGAACGCGGTCCCGGGCTACCGTTGAGCCCTTCCCTCTGGACAACGAACACCCCTCAGCCCGGGCGCGCCCGGGCTCCTTCGCTGCGTTGTGTCTCTGGGTTCTCGGTCGGAACAGTCGCGGTCAGGAAGCTGCCGTGGCGCAGCCGAAGTGCTTGCCGGCGGTATCGACGAAGTTGGTGAACAGGTCCTTGGTGCGGGGAGCTCCCGGCGTCTCGACCGCGGACCAGTAGGCCTGGCCGAACTCCAAGGAGAAGTACGTGGGAGTGCCTGCGCAGTCGGCGACCACGTGCCGGTTGTCGAAGCCCAATATCTGGTGGCCGGCCACCTGCGGCTGCTGGGTGTATCCGGGCGAGGAGCGGATGCCCGCCACGATGTGCGGATCCTGCGTCACGGCATAGGTGGCGTGCTCCGCGACCTCGCACGCCCAAGTGGGGCCGGTTCCGTCCTGGACCGTCTGCATCGTCTTGGACCGGTTCTCCGGTCGCCCGGGGAACTTCAGGTCCGCCAGGCCGCACACCGCCTCGTCCCCGACGCGATTCCCTTCCGGGACCGCAGGGAGGCTTTCGGGAGCGGTGAGGGGTTGACCGGCGGCGCAGTCCGCCCGCTCGGCCGCGTTGTTGGCGACCTTTGTGAGGAGGCGGGTGAGCTTCACCGGGTCCGAGCCCTCGGGGGCGTATCCCTCGACGATGGCTGGCCCGTCCGAGGTCGTGCAGGCGTCGGGCAGCAGGAGCCAGCCGTGGTCGGCGCCACCGCGCCGGTGGGCGCCGTCTTCGGAGAAGAACTACATGCTGGCCGGGCTGGGCCAACGGCCGTTGTCCGTGAAGGGGAAGTCGCCGCGCTCCCGGCTCGCCGAGAGACTCAGCCGCTCGGTGTCCGATCCCGGCAGGGGAGACGTGTTCTCCACTGTGCAGGTGACCTCGAGCCGGTCGCCCAGCCCGCCCCGGTCGGAGAGGCGGCCGGGCCCTTAGAGAGCATCTGATCTAGATAGGGGATGTTCTGACATGTTTGTGTGACCGGCGGC
>NZ_BAABCQ010000303.1:0-4601 GCF_039539045.1 Streptomyces marokkonensis | reverse complement strand
ATCGACCAAGGCTCGTGCCACGCCCCTTTGTCGGAACTCGGGAGAAACGTGGAGCTTATAAAGCCTAACGTAGCCGGGCTCGCCGCCTGCCGCGCGCTGCAGACTTGAGTGAAGCCATCCCATACGCACGCCTTGGTCGAAATCCTCTGCGATCAGAGCGTGCAGCGCCTCAGCCAGGGAGGCGGCCCCCTCCTGCTTCTCGACGGTGACCGTCCAGCCCTCGGTGTTGTTGCTCATCCATTTGACGTCCGCTGGATGAGCGTCCCGGACCCTGATCTTCATGCTTCGTAGCCCAAGACTGCATTTCTAGTGGGCATCATGGCCGTGTGAGCCTGACCTCAGATGATCATCCGTGATCTCGGACAGAACGGCACGGCCTCGTCGCACCCAATGTCGGATGTCGTCGATCGCGCTGAGCGCCGCTTCACGGCCGAGCTCGCGCGTGGCGACGTGGTCGATCTCCGAGAGCAGCGGCGGGGACATCACCAGGAGCCCCGCAGCCATGATGGCTGCGTTTGACGCACGGACGCTGCCCCCCGCGATCGCCCCAGCGTGCCTGCGAGATCGCCGTACCGTCCACCGATTGCGCTCCGCCCGTTGGCGCACGCCCGGGACGCACTCCCGGGCTCACGCTCCAACCCAGCTCCGTACGCGCAGCTTTGGCGGCCTGTCACCAATCCACCTACATCCACTGGTGTTTGCTGCTTGGGATGCCATGGGCATTCTGTATGGGTCTGATCGTCGGCGTGGGTGCAACCTTGGGGGGCCGATGGCAAGAGGGGACGTCTGGGCGGGAAAGGGCACGACCGGATCGGTCGCGAACCTCGTCGCCCAGTTCGGCGAGGAGGTCAGGGCCAAGCTGCAAGGTCCCGCAGGGGCGGTCAGCAGTAAGGAGGACAGCCTGACCGCGCCGGTGGAGCATCTGCTGCGCGGCATGGCCTCGCGGCAACGCCTCAAGCTAATCGTCCACGGTCAGAGTCGCATCAAGGAACTCGGGATCCGGCCCGACTTCGCCATCGCCTGCGGCGGCAGGACCATAGGGCACGTCGAGCTGAAGCAGCCGGGCTCGGGGGCCGACCCGGAGAAGTGGTCGGTGAGGAGCCACGACCGCAAGCAGTGGGAGAAGATCAAGGCACTCCACAATGTGCTGTACACCGACGGATACCAGTGGGCGGTCTACCGTTTCGGCGTACAGGTCGGCCCGACCGGAATCCTGGTCGGAGACCTTGCTTCCGGTCGCCGGCAACTCGTCGTCGCGGACACCGCGTTCGAGCGCGCCCTCACGCACTTCCTCCTGCCGGCGCCCATCGTCCACGACAGCATCAACGAACTGGTCAAGCGCATCGCGGGAATCTGCGCCCTGCTGCGTGACGAGGTCACCGAACGCCTCACCCGCGAGGAGCACGGGGAGGCTGACGCTGCGTTCTCGATCCTGGCCGACAACTGGAAGGACCTGCTCTTCCCCGACGCTCGCCTGGAGGAGTTCGCGGACCAGTACAGTCAGACGCTGACGTTTGCCATGCTGCTGGCTCGTCTTGAGCACATTGATCTGGGCAGGCTCACGCTCCCCGAGGTCGCGATCCGACTGGGCAAGCGGCATTCCTTGATGGGCAAGGCGCTCGCGGTGCTGACGGACGACGCCCTCGACGATCTGCGGGGCATCATCGACCCGCTGATCGACGTCTTATCGGCCGTCGACCCCGAGATGTTCAAGGACGAGACCGGAGACGCCTACCTCCACCTGTACGAGGGCTTTCTGAGCGCCTACGACCCGGAACTGCGACGGCGGACGGGTACTTACTACACTGCCGGCGAGGTCGTCCGCTTCATGGTCGGCTTCACCGATGAGGTGCTGCGTGACCGGCTCGGCCAGGAGGACGGGTACGGAAGCGAGGACGTCACCGTCGTCGATCCGGCCATGGGCACCGGGACCTTCCTCATCAACATCATCGACCACGTCGCCAAGTCCCTGTCACTGAAGTACGGCAGGACGCTCAAGTCCGGGCTTCTCCGGGAGCTCTCGGGCCGACTGGTCGGCCTGGAGAAACAGACCGGGCCGTACGCCGTCGCCGAACTCCGTGTGCACCACGCCTTCCGGTCCCACGACGCCGACATCACGCGCCGCCCGCCGAGGCTTCTGGTGGCCGACACACTCGACGATCCCGCCGTCGAGCACCACCTGGGCTTCATGTACGAGGCGATCGCCCGCCACCGCCGAATGGCGAATGAGATCAAGGCGGACGAGAAGGTCATGGTGGTCATCGGCAATCCGCCCTACCTGCGGGGGGCGAGACAGTCGGGCGTCGGACGCTGGGTCACCGAGGGCAACCCGAACGGTCAGGGCCCGATCCTCGCCCGCTTCCACCCAGAGGACAACGGACGCGTCGGATACGCCCTCGACAACCTCTACGTCTACTTCTGGGCGTGGTCCACCTGGAAGGTATTCGACCAGTTGACCGCCTCGGGAGCGCCGAAGGCCCCCAGCGGGATCGTCGCCCTCATCACCAACTCCGGATACCTGGACAGCGAGGGCTCGGCCGGCATGCGCCACTACCTGCGCGAGGCCGCCGACGAGGGCTGGATCATCGCCCTCTCCCCCGAGGGCGCCTACTCCGACACACGCACCCGTGTCTTCCAGGATGTCAAGCGGGAGATCTGCATCGCCGTCTTCGTCCGCCATGGCGCCCCGGACGCGGATACACCGGCGCGGGTCTGGCGACTCGACGTCCCCGCGGGCACACGCGAGGAGAAATTCAACTGGCTGGAAGGGCTTGGCCTCGACGGTCATCGCGACGGGACCTCCTGGCAACCATGCCCCACACAGTGGACCGCGCCCTTTCACGTCCGGTCCGACTCCGAGTGGTCGGCAATGCCACCGGTGGATGCCCTGCTGCCCTGGACGAGCTCCGGCAACAAGAACAACCGCAGCTGGCCCGTCTCACCCAGCCGGGACGTCCTGGAGAGCCGGTGGCGCAGGCTCGTCCAAGCCCCAGCGGAGGACAAGGCCGCACTGCTGAAAACCACCAGAGACCGCCGTCCGGATAAGCCGGAACCGCCACTGCCCGGGCAGCAGGAAAGGGAAAGCCTTGCCGCGGAGAAGGAGACGTTGCCCGTCACTGTTCCCTACGGCCGGATGACCTTCGACAGGCAGTACATCATCGCGGACAGGCGAGTGATCGACTTTCCGCGACCGGCCTTGTGGTTCGCCCACAACGACCAGCGTCAGATCTACCTGTCCGAACTCCACACGGAATCAGGCCGTCCGGGGCCAGCGGTGAGTTTCACTGCCCTGCTGCCCGACATGCACCACTTCAAGGGCACCGAAGGCGGCCGCGTCGCCCCTCTCTACCGCCACCCTCACCAGGCTGAGCCAAACGTCAACCCTGGCCTGCTGCGCCTTCTCACCAAGACGCACGGCGTGACGGTCACCGCCGAGGACCTCTTCGCGTACATCGCGGGAACAGCCGGCCACAGCGGCTACACCCGCCGCTTCGCCGCGAACCTCGCCGAGCGCGGTGTCCGTATCCCTATAACACGCGACCCGGCTCTGTGGGCGGAGCTCGTGGAAGTGGGCAGGCGCACGGTGTGGATTCACACGTACGGCCAGCGCTTCGCATCCCACCACGACAGTTCACCTGGCTCGTCCCCGAGGCTTCCCCCGGAGGAACAACCGGAATGCGTCGTCGTGATCGGAGAGGACGACGGGTTACCTGCAGACATCTCTTACGACGCGTCCACGCGAACCCTCACGGTGGGTACGGGCTGCATACGTCCCGTGGCGCCGGAAGTCTGGGACTATCGGATCGGCGGGGTGCAGGTGATCCGCAAGTGGTTCAGCTTCCGCAAGCGGAAGCCAGACGTGGAACGACAGACCCCGTTGAACGACATCCTGCCCCCGACCTGGCCTGCCCGGTGGACCGTTGACCTGCTTGACCTCATCAACGCGCTCGGGCTCCTCGTAGCCCTCGAACCCCGACAGGCCCGGCTGCTGGACGCCGTGAGCAGCGGCCCGCTCATCACCACCGACGACCTACGGAGCGAGGGCATCCTGCCCGTACCTGCCTACGCAACCAAGGAACCGAAACCGCCGCGGAAGTCTCGACGCGCCCCCGGCCCTGGTCAGGAGAGCCTCGACTTCTCGGACTGACACCCGCCCGGCCTGAGTGCCTGACGCCCGCAACATCAACGGAATACTGGCACGATGACGCCCCGCCTCAGCAGGCCAGCGGGGCGTCGTTGTATCAGGTCCCCGCCTACGCAGGCCCCCCGCCGGAGCGATCCGACGGGAATCCTCACCACCCGATTGGGCAGATCCGTGCTCGAGGAGGTGCTGTGCTCTCTGACGGAACCGGCTCCTTCGACGCATGTGCGAGTGCAATCGCAAAGTAGGCGCACCCCAGAACGTCACAGAGACACGGGCCGCATGAGACGCCGACCGCATCGTGCCCGACAGCGCAGCCGATTTCACGACGAAGCCGCGCCGGAGCTCTCTGGTGCGGCTTCGTCGTCTCACGGCCCACGCATAGCCCCCAGGCGGGGCCCACGCCGTATCACTGACGCCCCTATAACGCGGGGGTGCGGGAAACCGGTCTGACCAGGTT
>NZ_BAABCQ010000302.1:0-4662 GCF_039539045.1 Streptomyces marokkonensis | reverse complement strand
CTCCCGACCCATACCAACCCGCTGCGACCCCTGACCCGAGAACAGGAACCCGACCTTGTCACCGGAGCGGGTCGCGTTCCGGACGACAGCCGCCGACGGGATGCCGGACGCCAGTGCCCTCACGGCTTCGGTGAGTGCCTCCGGGCTCTCGCCGACGACGGCCGCCCGGCGGTCCCAGGCGGTGCGGGTGGTGGCGAGGGAGAAGCCGATGTCGGCCGGTGAGCGGCCGGGGCCGCCCTGGTCGTCCTCGAGGAAGGAGAGCAGGCGCTGCGCCTGGGCACGCAGTGCCGCATCGCTCTTCGCCGACAGCACCCACGGCAGCGCGCCGGTGGCCGGGGCGCCGGCCGGTTCGGCGGCGGGCTCCTCTTCGGAAGCCGGGGCCTGCTCGATGATCGTGTGGGCGTTGGTGCCGCTCACGCCGAAGGAGGAGACGGCGGCGCGGCGCGGGCGGTCCGACTCGGGCCAGTCGACGGCCTCGGTCAGTAGTCTGACGCCACCCGAGGACCAATCGACCTGATCCGTCGGTTCCTCCACGTGCAGCGTCCGCGGCAGGACGCCGTTGCGGATGGCCATCACCATCTTGATCACACCGGCGACACCCGCGGCGGCCTGGGTGTGGCCGATGTTGGACTTGACGGACCCCAGCCACAGCGGCCGGTCCTCCGGGCGCCTCTGGCCGTACGTGGCGAGCAGCGCCTCGGCCTCGATCGGGTCGCCGAGGGCGGTGGCCGTGCCGTGTGCCTCTACGGCGTCGACCTGGGAAGCGGTCAGGCGCGCGTTCTCCAGCGCCTGCCGGATCACGCGCTCCTGCGCCGGGCCGTTCGGGGCCGTGAGGCCGTTGGAGGCGCCGTCCTGGTTGACCGCGCTGCCGCGGATGACGGCGAGCACGTCGTGGCCGAGCCGGCGGGCGTCGGACAGCCGCTCCAGCAGGAGCACGCCGACGCCTTCGGACATGCCCGTGCCGTCGGCGGTCGAGGAGAACGCGCGGCAGCGGCCGTCGGGCGACAGGCCGCGCTGCGCGCTGAACGCGATGAGAGTGTTCGGCGTGGCCATCACGGTGACGCCGCCGGCCAGGGCGAGCGAGCACTCGCCGCGGCGCAGTGCCTGGGCGGCCAGGTGGAGCGCCACCAGCGAGGACGAGCAGGCCGTGTCGACGGTGACCGCCGGGCCTTCGAGGCCGAGGGCGTAGGAGATGCGGCCGGACACCACGGCGGCGGTGTTCGCGGTGACGAGGTGGGCCTCGATGTCGGCGTCGGGCCGTTGGAGGTAGGCGTGGTCCTGGCCGTTGGTGCCGACGAACACGCCGGCCCGGCTGCCGCGTGCGGTGACGGGGTCGATGCCCGCCCGCTCGAAGGCCTCCCAGGAGGTCTGCAGGAGCAGCCGCTGCTGCGGGTCCATGACCAGGGCCTCGCGGGGCGAGATGCCGAAGAACGCGGGGTCGAACTCGCCGGCGTCGTACAGGAATCCGCCCTCGCGCACGTAGGTGCGGCCCGTCTTCCCCGGCTCGGGGTCGTGGATGGCGTCCATGTCCCAGCCGCGGTCGGTGGGGAACCCGGACACGCCGTCGCCACCGGAGGCCACCAGCTGCCACAGTTCCTCGGGCGAGCCGACACCGCCCGGGTAGCGGCAGGCCATCCCGACGATGGCGATGGGCTCGGTGTCCTTCGCCTCCAGCTCACCCAGCTGCCTGCGGGTCTGCCGCAGGTCCACCATCACGCGTTTGAGGTAGTCCCTGAGCTTGTCGTCGTTCGGCATGTTTTACGTCCTCGGTAGCAATGCGTGACAGAGGTCAGAGAGAGCCGAGCTCTTGGTCGATGAGGTCGAACATCTCGTCGTCGGTGGCGGCGTCGAGCCGGTCGAGGTCGCGTCTGGTGCCGGGGCCCGCGTCGCCGGCCGCCACGTCGTGTGGGGTGTCGGTCCACTTCCAGAGCAGCGCCTTGAGCCGGGTGGTGACCTTGCCCCACAACGCGTCCCGCGGAGCGAGAGCGGCGAGCTGCTCCTCCAGCCGGTCCAGTTCGGCGAGCACGGGCGGGGCCTCGGCGGCCGAGTCCAGCAGCAGGTCCTTGTGCAGGAGCCGGGCGATGGCGACGGGGTTGGGATGGTCGAAGACCAGAGTGGGTTTGAGCCGCAGGCCGGTCACGGCCTTGAGCCGGTTGCGCAGTTCCACGGCGGTCAGGGAGTCGAAGCCGATGTCGCGGAAGGCGGTGGCAGGTTCGACGCGGGAGGCGTCGACGTGGCCGAGGGCCGCTGCCGCCTGATGGCGCACCAGCTCCAGCAGGGCCTTCTCCTGGTCGGCTTCCGACATCCCGGCGAGACGGCGGGCCAGGGCGGAGGCGCCCACGGCCGGGGCCGCTGCTCCGGCCGTGTCACCGGTGTCGCCGACGAGGCCGTGGAAGACAGCGGGCAGCATGCCGGCGCGGGCCCTGGCACGCAGCTGCGGTACGTCCAGCCGGACCGGGACGATCACCGGCCGGTCCAGGGCGAGGGCGGTGTCGAACAGGGCCAGTCCCTCGGCCGGGGTGAACGGCACGACTCCGGACCGTCCCATCCGGTTGCGGTCGGTGTCGGCGATCCGGTCGCCCATGCCCCCGTTGTCCGTCCACAGGCCCCATGCCAGCGAGGTGCCGGGCAGGCCTGCGGCCCGGCGCCGGCGCGCCAGCCCGTCCAGGAAGGCGTTGGCGGCGGCGTAGCTCGCCGCGCCCGCGCTGCCCAGGACGCCGGCCAGAGAGGAGAAGAGCACGAACGCCGACAGGTCCAGGTCCTTCGTCAGCTCGTGCAGGTGCAGCGCGCCGTCGGCCTTCGGCCGCAGCACGGTGTCCAGACGCTCCCGGGTCAGGGCGGTGACGACACCGTCGTCCAGGGCCGCCGCCGCGTGCACGACGGCCACCAGCGGATGTTCGGCGGCCGGTACCGAGGCCAGCAGCTCGGCGAGGGCTTCGCGGTCCGCGATGTCGCAGGCGGCCACGTCGACGTGCGCGCCCAGCCCGGAGAGCTCGGTGACGAGCTCGCCGATGCCCTCGGCCGCGGGGCCGCGGCGGCTGACCAGCAGCAGCCTGCGGGCACCACGTTCGACGACGAGGTGCCGCGCGAGCGACCGTCCCAGGCCACCGGTCGCACCGGTGAGCAGTACGGTCCCCTCGGGATCCCACGCGGGTCCGGCGGGCTCCGAGGGCGGGCTGACCCGGGCGAGGCGCGGCACCAGGAGCTTGCCGTCGCGCACCGCGGCCTGCGGTTCGTCCAGCGCGGCGAGCGCCGCGGCCAGCGCCGGGTCCAGGCCGCCGGTCGTGTCCGGGTCCGTGCCGTTGTTCGTGGACGAGTCGTCCGCATGGTCCGTGTCCACGAGCAGGAGCCGGTCCGGGTGCTCGGCCTGGGCCGCCTTCACCAGGCCGGAGACCGCGACGTGCGCGAGATCCACCGCCGGGCCGTCCGGTCCGGCGCCTCCGCGTGTCATCACCACGAGCCGCGCGTCGGTGAACCGCTCGTCGGCGACCCACTCCTGGACGGCCGACAGCACCTCGGCCAGCGTCTCGCGTATGGCCGCGGCGGCATCGCCGTCGCTCGGGGCGCAGGGCAGGAGGACGTGGGCGGGCATGACCGCACCGCCGTCGACCGATTCGCGGAGCGCGTCGATGTCCGCGTGGGAGCCCTCGGCACCGAGAACGGCCCAGCCGGCTCCGGAGGCGGGGGCGGTGGCAGGGGACGCGTTGTGCTCGGCCCAGTCGACCTCGAACATCCAGTCCTGGTGCGCCACGCGCGAGGCCAGCACCTGCTGCGCGGTCATCGTCCGCGTCCGGACGGAGCTGACCGAGGCGACAGGGGTACCGTCGGCACCGGCCAGGTCGAGCGCCACCGTCCCGTCACCGGTGGGCCGGACGCGTATGCGTACGGCGCCGGTTCCCGGCGTGTGCACGGACATGCCGCTCCAGGCGTAGGGCAGAAGAACCTCGCCTGGCTCCGCGGCGCGGTCCGGCGCCGCCAGACCGAGGGCGGCGTCCAGGAGTAGGGGGTGCAGGGTGTAGCGGTCCGCGCCGTTACGCTCCGTGGCGGGCAGTTCGGCCTCGGCGTACAACTCGTCCCCGGCGCGCCAGGCGGCGCGCAGGCCCGGGCGGCCGGCGACGTCCACCGCTTCCGCGCCCGTCGGCGGCCAGGCCATCAGGTCGGGCTCCGGCGCCGGAGTGTTTCGGGTCAGTTCCCCGGTGGTGTGGCAGACCCACGTCTCACCGGTGCCGGCCGCGGCGGACCGGCTGAAGACGCGCACCGAGCGCCGGTCGGGATCATCGGCCGTGCCGATCCGCACCTGGATGCGGACGGCACCGTGTTCGGCCAGGACCAGCGGGGCGTCCACGTCGAGCCGGTCCAGGTGGGGAAACCCGGTCTGCCGGCCCGTGGACAGGGCGAGGTCCACGAACGCAGCGACCGGGAGCACCGGCAGGCCGCTGACGGTGTGCTTCGCGATCCAGGGCAGCTCGGCCGGGGACAGCCGGCCGGTGAACAGCACGTCCTGTGCCCCGGCGGTCTCCACGACGGCGCCGAGCAGAGCGTGCCCGGCGGAGTCCAGGCCCGCCGAGGAGACGTCGGTCGCGGCCAGGCCTTCGAGCCAGTAGCGTTCGCGCTGGAAGGCGTAGGTGGGCAGGTCGACGCGGCGGGCGCCGGGGAAGAAGG
>NZ_BAABCQ010000301.1:3740-4725 GCF_039539045.1 Streptomyces marokkonensis | reverse complement strand
CGCATATACGGCATATGCCGCTCAAAGTGACCATCACGCCCGCGGCCCTCCGGAGGTAGCAGAGATGTCCTACGTCGGCGTCGGACCGAGTGCGGTCATGCGCTCGGTCGCCTTCCTCACCGCGGGCGTGCTCGCGGTCCCCGCGCTGGCCGGCTGCAGCTCCGAGGACCCGTCGGGCAAGCCGCTCGCCGAGCAGGACATCGCCTCCGCGGACCGGGCACAGGTCTCCGACGGCGGCACCCTGCGCTGGGCCGTGGACTCGGTACCGGACACGCTGAACGCCTTCCAGTCGGACGCCGACGCCACCACGACCCGCGTCGCGCAGGCCGTGCTGCCCTCGATGTACCGGATGGACGAGACCGGTCGCCCGGTACGCGACTCCGACTACCTCGAATCGGCCGAGGTCGTCGAGACCGAGCCCAAGCAGGTCGTCGTCTACAAGCTCAACCAGCAGGCCGTCTGGAGCGACGGCCGGGAGATCGGTGCCGCCGACTTCGCCGCCCAGTGGCGCGCCCTGTCCGGCAAGGACAGTGCCTTCTGGACCGCCCGCAACGCCGGCTACGACCGCATCGAGAAGATCGAGCGCGGCGCCGGCGACCTGGAGGTCAAGGTCACCTTCAGCCGGCCCTACGCCGACTGGAAGTCCCTGTTCACGCCGCTGTACCCGAAGAGCGTCACGGGCACTCCGGACGCCTTCAACGACGGCGCGCGCCGCAAACTGAAGATCACCGCCGGTCCCTTCGCCCTGGAGAAGGTCGACACCGAGGACGACGAGATCGTGCTCGCCCAGAACCCGCGCTGGTGGGGCGACCCGCCCAAGCTGGACAAGATCGTGCTGCGCGCCGTACCCCGCGACAAGCGGGTCTCCGAGCTGGTCGCCGGCCGGCTCGACCTGGCCGAGATCGCCCCCGACACTGCCGAGCAGGTCGCCCTGGCCGCCGCGCCCCGGGACGCCGGCTCCGGCACCGGCACCCCGCTCATGGGC
>NZ_BAABCQ010000301.1:0-3641 GCF_039539045.1 Streptomyces marokkonensis | reverse complement strand
CCCGCAGGGCACCCCGGCCGCGGGCGGCTCACCGCTCCAGGGCCCGCAGGGCACCCCGGCCGCGGGCGGCTCACCGCTCCAGGGCCCGCAGGGCACCTCGGCCGCACGGGCACTGCGGTCCTGGGCCATCGCCAACGGCTCCGACGAGGAGGCCGCCGAGGAGGAGATCCTCGCCCGCGAGGAGCGGCGCGTGGCCCGGGAGAAGTTCGAACGCCGGCAGAAGGCCCTGAGCGGCTTCGAGGTCCGCAAGTCCCTGGAGCCCGCCTACACCCAGCTCGCCCTGAACGGCGCCGACGGCCCTCTCGCCGACGAACGTGTCCGCCGGGCGGTGGCCCGCGCCCTGGACCGCGGGAAGCTGGCAGAGGCGGTGCTGAAGCCGCTGGGCCTGCCCGCCGAGCCCGTGGGCAGCCACCTCGCACTGTCCGGCCAGGCCGCCTACGCCGACGGCAGCGGTGCGCTCGGCGACCAGAACGCGAAGGAGGCCCGGGCCCTCCTGGCGGACGCCGGGTGGGTGCCCGGCGGGCCGGTGAAGGAGTCCGAGGACGGAGAGGAGGCGGCCGGCGCCGAGAAGTCCGAGGACGGCGAGGACGAGAAGAAGTCCGAGGGCGGCGACGAGGGAACGTACATCGTCGGCGAGGACGACAAGAACCCGGACGACAAGAACCCGGACGGCAAGAGTTCGGACGGCGAGGAGCGAGGCGAGAAGGACGAGCGCAGCAGCGGTAAGAACACCGCCCAGGGCGGCGCCCCCGGCGCCTACGCCCCCAAGGGCACCGCTGCCCCGGCCGGCTCCGCGGTGGCCCCGCTCGCCAAGGACGGCAAGGCGCTCACCCTGGGCTTCGTGCTCCCCTCCGGCCCCGGCTCCGACGCCCTGCGCACCGTGGCCGACCGCGTCTCGGACATGCTGGAGGAGATCGGTATCGGCACCGAGATCACCAAGGTCCCGGACGAGAGCTACTTCAAGGACCACATCGCCTCCGGCGAGTACGACCTGGCGCTCTACTCCTGGCCCGCGTCCGCCTTCCCCGCCACCGACGCCCGCCCCATCTACGCCAAGCCCGTCCCGGCCGCCGACGGCTCCCTGAACGTCGCGCAGAACTACACCCGCGTCGGCACCGACCAGGTCGACCAGCTCTTCGACCAGGCCGTGGCCACGCTGGACCAGAAGAAGGCCCGCGACCTGCTCCGCAAGGCCGACTCCCGGATCTGGGCGGCGGCCGGCTCCGTCCCCCTCTACCAGCGCCCCCAGCTCCTGGCGGCCCGGAAGAACCTGGCCAACGCGGGCGCCTTCGGTTTCGAGACCCCGGTCCACGAGGACATGGGCTTCCTCAAGAAGGGTGCCCGGGGGTCCCGTCCGTCGGCGAGTCCGTCGTCCTGACCGGCGTCCCCGGGCCCCCGGGCCGCGCGCCCACAGCACCTGGCTCCGGCGCCCCTTCGGGCCCCCGGGCCCCGCGTCCACAGCACCTGGCAAACCCCAGTCCCCGGGGCCCCGTACCATTGGGTGAGGCCGTGGCATGTACCGCCCGGCAGGCCCGAGTGACAAGGACGTACGCGAGGGCCGACCTCACACCCTCCGGGAGTACGCCTCATATGGCCACGCGCCACGACATCCGCAACGTCGCCATCGTCGCCCACGTCGACCACGGCAAGACCACCATCGTCGACGGCATGCTGAAGCAGGCCGGCGCCTTCGCCGCGCACCAGCTCGAAGGCGTCGACGACCGCATGATGGACTCGAACGACCTGGAGCGTGAGAAGGGCATCACGATCCTGGCCAAGAACACCGCGGTGAAGTACCACCCGAAGGCCGGCGGGGACCCGATCACGATCAACATCATCGACACCCCCGGCCACGCCGACTTCGGTGGCGAGGTCGAGCGCGGTCTGTCGATGGTCGACGGCGTCGTCCTGCTCGTGGACGCCTCCGAGGGCCCGCTGCCGCAGACCCGCTTCGTGCTGCGCAAGGCGCTCAGCCAGCGGCTGCCGATCATCCTCTGCATCAACAAGACGGACCGTCCGGACGCCCGGATCGACGAGGTCGTCAACGAGACGTACGACCTCTTCCTCGACCTGGACGCCGACGAGGAGCAGATCGAGTTCCCGATCGTCTACGCGTGCGGCCGGGACGGCGTCGCCTCCCTCACCAAGCCCGACGACGGCACGGTCCCGTCCGACTCCACCACGCTGGAGCCGTTCTTCTCCACGATCCTGGACTACATCCCGGCCCCGACCTACGACGAGGACGCCCCGCTCCAGGCGCACGTGACCAACCTGGACGCGGACAACTTCCTCGGCCGTATCGCCCTGCTGCGCGTCCACCAGGGCGAGCTGAAGAAGGGCCAGACGGTCGCCTGGATGAAGCGCGACGGGACCGTCAGCAACGTCCGCATCTCCGAGCTGATGATGACCGAGGCGCTCACCCGCAAGCCGGCCGAGAAGGCCGGCCCCGGTGACATCTGCGCCGTCGCGGGCATCCCGGAAATCATGATCGGTGAGACCCTGGCCGACCAGGAGAACCCGGTCCCGCTGCCGCTGATCACGGTGGACGAGCCCGCGATCTCCATGACCATCGGCACCAACACCTCGCCGCTGGTCGGCCGCGGCGCCACCGGCAAGGGCGCGGACAACAAGGCGGCCGTCAAGGACCGCAAGGTCACCGCCCGCCAGGTCAAGGACCGCCTGGACCGCGAGCTGATCGGCAACGTCTCGCTGCGCGTCCTGGACACCGAGCGCCCGGACGCCTGGGAGGTGCAGGGCCGCGGTGAGCTGGCGCTGGCCATCCTGGTCGAGCAGATGCGCCGCGAGGGCTTCGAGCTGACGATCGGCAAGCCGCAGGTCGTCACCAAGGACGTCGAGGGCAAGACGTACGAGCCCGTCGAGCGGATGACGGTCGACGTGCCCGAGGAGCACATGGGCGCGGTCACGCAGGTCATGGGCGTGCGCAAGGGCCGGATGGACAACATGTCCAACCACGGCTCCGGCTGGGTCCGCATGGAGTTCGTGGTTCCCTCCCGCGGCCTGATCGGCTTCCGCACGGAGTTCCTGACCCAGACCCGCGGCACCGGCATCGCCCACTCCATCCACGAGGGCCACGAGCCCTGGTTCGGCGCCCTGTCGACCCGTAACAACGGCTCGCTGGTCGCCGACCGTTCCGGAGCCGTCACCGCGTTCGCGATGACGAACCTCCAGGAGCGCGGCGTGCTCTTCACGGAGCCCGGCACCGAGGTGTACGAGGGCATGATCGTCGGCGAGAACTCCCGCGCCGACGACATGGACGTGAACATCACCAAGGAGAAGAAGCTCACCAACATGCGGTCGGCCGCGGCCGATTCGTTCGAGGCGATCGTCCCGCCGCGCAAGCTCTCGCTGGAGCAGTCGCTGGAGTTCTGCCGCGACGACGAGTGCGTCGAGGTGACTCCGGAGGCCGTTCGCATCCGCAAGGTGAACCTGGACGCCCGCGAGCGCGCCCGCGCCGCGAGCCGCGCCAAGCACGGCTGATCCACCGGCTGTTCCACCAGCTGATCCGTCGGCTGCCGGCGCACCGTCGGCACGCGGCGGAGCCCGGGTGCCCCCATCGTGGGGGCACCCGGGCTTTTTTCAACCCGTTTTCCGGGGCCCGGACCCCCCTCCGAAGCCCTCCG
>NZ_BAABCQ010000300.1:0-4730 GCF_039539045.1 Streptomyces marokkonensis | reverse complement strand
CGCAGATTAACGCGCGTAGACCTGCCTGAAAACCCCTTCTGTCCTTCTTGTTATCCGCCCGTGAGCAAGGCGCGGCGAACGGGGGCGCGGGGCTTGCCGGACGCGAACGGAGGGTGGCGGAGGGTGACGCCCGGGCCGCCCGGGCCGCCCGGGCGCGGCATGCCGAAGCGGGCGGGCGCTTCCGGGCGCCCGCCCGCTTCATCCGGTTCTGTGCGAGGCCGGTGGTGCTACTCCGTCTTCACCTTGATGGCGCCGGAGATGATGCCCTCCTTGGCCTTGGCCACGGCGTCCGTCAGACCCGGGACCTCGGCGTACTTCGGGTTGGCGTCGGACAGGCCCACACCGTCGGACTTGAGGTCGAAGGTGTGGGTGCCGGTCAGCGGCTTGCCGTCCTCGACCGACTTGGCCAGGGCGAACACCGCGCCGTCGATGTCCTTGAGGGCGGAGGTCAGGATGTGGTCCTTGTACGCCGCGAGCGCTTCCTGCTTGTACTGGTCGGAGTCGACGCCGATCGCCCAGACCTTCGCCTTCGCGGCGGCCTCGATCACGCCCTGACCGGACAGACCGGCCGCCTGGTAGACGACGTCGGCCTTCTTCTCGATCTGGCCCTCGGCGGCGGCGCGGCCCTTGTCCGGGCTGGAGAAGCCGCCGTCCTCCGCGGTCTGCGTCAGGTACTGCGAGACCACCTCGACCTTCGGGTCGGTATCCTTGACGCCCTGCTCGTAGCCGGCCTCGAACTTGTGGATCAGCGGGATGTCCACGCCCCCCACGAAGCCGACCGTCTTGGTCTTGGTGGCCTTGGCGGCGGCGACACCGGCGAGGTAGGAGGCCTCGTTCTCGGCGAAGACCAGGGAGGCCACGTTCTTGGCGTCGACCACGGAGTCCACGATGCCGAAGGTGGTGTCCGGGTACTTCTCGGCGACGGCCTTCATCGCCGGGGCGTAGGCGAACCCGACGCCGATGACCGGGTTGTAGCCCTGCTTCGCCAGCGAGGACAGCCGCTGCTCCTTGTCGGCGTCGGTCTCGCCCTCGGTGGGTTCGATGTCGGCGGTCTTGTAGCCGTACTCCTTCTTCGCCTGCTCCAGGCCCGCGTACGCGGCGTCGTTGAAGGACTGGTCGCCCTTGCCGCCGATGTCGTAGGCGATGGCGAGGCCCTTGTCGTCCTTGGTGCCCTCGTCGCCGCTGTCGCTCTCGCTGCTGGTGCCGCCGCAGGCCGTGGCGGCGAGCGCGAGCGACGCGACCCCCACCGCGGCGCGGGTCAGTCTCGATATCCGACGCATCTGAAGCTCCCCATTCTCCAAAGCCCCGCAGCGGGCGCTCGGTTCGGCGCAGATTAACGCGCGTAGAAACTCCTGGGAACGGGGTTCCGCGGGGCCGTTACCCATTCGTGCCGCTGGTTGGCGCAGCGGGTGTTCGGGGCGTGCCGGGGGCCCGTGTGCTTGTGCGTCAGAGTGCCGCCGGCCCGCCGGGGCCGCGACCTCGGCGGTTGGGCGGACCGGTCTCTCACCGCGTGGCTGCCGCGGCGCGTCTACCTCTGATCTTGCGCAGTGCTCCGTCCTTCAGGGCGGAGGTGAGGCGCATCCTTGGTGCGGAGGCGCGAAGCGCTGGAGTTCTCTGCGCCTTTGTGGTGACGGTCAGCTGGGTCGCTGCTGGCTCTCGATGTACTGGCGGACGACGGTGAGCGGTGCTCCGCCGCATGATCCGGCGAAGTAGGAGCCGGACCAGAAGTGTCCGCCCCACAGGTACCGGCGGACGTGGCCGTCGTATTCCTGGCGGAGTCTGCGGGAGCTGACGCCCTTGAGGGAGTTGACCAGCTTGGAGAGCTGCACCTTGGGCGGGTAATGCACGAGCAGGTGGACGTGGTCCTGTTCGCCGTTGAACTGTTTCAGCTCGGCCTCGAAGTCGGCGCAGACCTCCCGCATGATCTCTTCGGTGCGGGTCAGCATGGCGTCGGTGAACGCCTTCCGCCGGTACTTGGTGACAAAGACCAAGTGAACGTGCAAGTGGTAGACAACATGGCGACCGGTTCTGACATCCGGATTTGGTTCCCAGCGTGGTGACATAAACCAATGCTAATCTCACGCTCGTGAAACAAGACACCTTGGTCACACGACAGTTCGGGCACCGTGCCCGGCTCGCACTGTCGCCTGCCGAGGTACTGAAGACGGACGACCAGGCGCACGCCGCCCGCACGATGTGGAACCTGCTGCACGCGTGGTGGCAGATGATGCCGAAAGAGAAGCGGACACTCGCGAACGCGGACGCCGCGATCCGACAGGCCCGCAAGGACATCGACTTCCTCGCCGCCCTCCCCGCCCAGGCCGCGCAAGCGGTACTCAAGACGTACTTCCGGGCGTGGAAGAACTGCTGGGACGGGCGGGCGAACGCCCCGGACTTCAAGAGCCGCCTCCGTTCGGTGATGTCCGTGGACGTTCCGCAGGGCCGGGACCTGAACATCAGCCGTGTGCACCGACGCTGGGGCATGGCCAACATCCCCAAGATCGGCCGGGTCCGCTTCCGCTGGACCAAGCACCTCCCGGTCGGCAAACACGCCGGCGACGGCAACCGGATCACCGGAGCCCGGCTGGTCAAAGACGCCCTCGGATGGCACCTCGCCTTCCGAGTCCAGACCCTCGGAACCAGACCCGAACCCCACACCGGCCCCGAAGTCGGCATCGACGTCGGGATCAACGTGCCCCTCGCCCTCTCCGACGGCAAAACCTATGAGCACGACGAGTGGCTGACCGCCAAGGAGAAGACACGGCTCCTGCACCTGGAGCAGCGCGCCGCCCAGCGTAAACGACACCGCAGACCCGGCGAGCGCACCAGCCGCCGGCTGCGCCGCACCTACGACCGGATCGCAGAGCTCCGCGCGAAAGCCAAGCGCCGAGCCCTGGACTGGCAGCACAAGACGACCACCACCATCGCCCGCGCCTACAGCACGATCGTGGTCGAAGCACTCACCATCACGAACATGGTCAAATCCGCCAGGGGAACCACCGAGACACCAGGGAAGAACGTCGCCCAGAAGTCCGGGCTGAACCGCTCCATCAACCAGGAGGCATGGGGCCGCACGGTCACCCTGCTGACGTACAAGACCGCCCAGCACGGCGGCACCCTGCACAAGGTCCCCGCCCCCGGCACCTCCCAGCGGTGCTCGGCGTGCGGTCTCACCACGCCCGGCAGCCGGGAGTCCCAGGCCGTCTTCGTGTGCAAGAGCCCGGACTGCGGCTGGTCGGGCAACGCCGACCACAACGCGGCCCGCAACGTCCTGCACCTGTACCGGATGGGCCTCGCGCTCATCCCGGCTGCCGGAAGGGCAGTCGTCAGGCGCGCAAAGCGCGTCAAGCCCGCTACCGCAAGGTAAGCAGGAATCTCCCGGCTTCAGCCGGGAGAGCACTTCAATGCACCGCCTCGATCAGCGCCGCCGCGGTGAACATCTCCACGCCGACCGTGATGGCGCGCTCGTCCACGTCGAAGTCGCCCTGGTGCAGGTCGCGGACCGTGCGCTCGCCGGGCGGGCGGACGCCGAGGCGGGCCATGGCGCCGGGCACGTGCTCCAGGTACCAGGAGAAGTCCTCGCCGCCGAGGCTCTGCTCGGTGCTCTCCACGGACTCGGTGCCGCGCCGGGCGACCATGGCGGCCTGGAGCAGTTCGGTGCTGGTGACCTCGTTGACGACGGGGGGCACCCCGCGGACGTAGGTGATCTCGGACTTGGCCCGGTACAGGTTGGCGATCTCGTCGATGGCGCCGACCACGAGGTCGGGCGCCTGCCGCCAGGCGTCGAGGTCGAGGCAGCGCACGGTGCCCGCGAGTTCGGCGTGCTGCGGGATGACGTTCGGGGCGTGTCCGGACTCGACGCGCCCCCAGGTCAGGGCGAGACCGCTGCGGCTGTCCACGCGGCGGGCGACGAGCGAGGGCACGTCGGTGACCACGCGGGCGGCGGCGGTGACCAGGTCGGTGGTGAGGTGCGGGCGGGCGGTGTGACCGCCGGGGCCGTTGAGGGCGACCTCCAGCCGGTCGCAGGCGGAGGTGATGGGGCCCACCCGCAGGCCGATCCGCCCGGCGTCCACCCGGGGGTCGCAGTGCACGGCCAGGATGCGGCGCACCCCGTCGAGCGCGCCGCCCTCGATGGCGTCGGCCGCGCCGCCGGGCAGCACCTCCTCCGCCGGCTGGAAGACCAGCCGCACGGGCCGGGGCAGCAGTCCCTGCTCGTGCAGGGCGGCGAGCACCAGCCCGGTGCCGAGGACGACGGTGGTGTGCACGTCGTGTCCGCAGGCGTGGGCGCGGTCCGGTACGCGCGAGCGGTACGGGCACTCGCTCTTGGTGTCCGGGATGGGCAGGGCGTCGATGTCGGCCCGCAGGGCGAGCATGCGGGGGCCGCCGGCCCACTGTCCGGACTCGGTGCCGGTGCCGATGTCGCAGACGAGCCCGGTTCCGACGGGGAGCACCTGCGGCTTGAGGCCGGCCCGCTCGAGCCGCTCCTTGATCGCGGCGGTGGTGCGGAACTCCTGGTTGCCCAGTTCGGGATGCATGTGCAGGTCGCGGCGGAAGGCGACGAGCTCCGCGCGCAGCGCCTCGGGCAGGGCGCCGGGCAGCGCGGTCTCACCGGAAGTGTCGGCCTCGGACTCTGGGGACATCAACGCTTTCACCCTTTGCAGAGTAGGGCGCCCGAGCGACCGGTGGACCCACGATCAACAAAATTCAGCCCGTTAGGGGGAGAAAACTGG
>NZ_BAABCQ010000299.1:0-4757 GCF_039539045.1 Streptomyces marokkonensis | reverse complement strand
CCTGAGGTCAGGCAGCGAGGGCGAAGGCCTGCTGGGAGGAATCGCGCTTGGAATTGGCGATTATTTTTTTCGGCCTGTGGTTTACGAGATCATGGCCGCTTCCTCGACACGCTTCCCCTGCTTCGACATCCGCTGTCGAAACCGATCATCCCCATGTTGATTTTTCAATCCTCCGAAGAGGTCCCTCCGAGGAGGGGCGCACCCGCTGTGGGGTGCAAGTGCCATCGTACGTGACCAACGCACGCGGGTGCCAGCCTATTCCTCCGGTGGGGCAGACCCGCTGTCCCCGGGGGTGTCAGGCCCGCTGCTTGCGCCTGATCGCCGAGATCGTCCGCTCCGCCTCGCGGCGGTCCTGCTTCTCCCGCAGGGTCTGGCGCTTGTCGTACTCCTTCTTGCCGCGCGCCAGCGCGATCTCGACCTTGGCCCGGCCGTCCTTGAAGTACAGCGCCAGGGGCACGATCGTGTGACCGGTCTCCTGGGACTTCGACTCCAGCTTGTCGATCTCCAAGCGGTGCAGCAGCAGCTTCCGCTTACGGCGGGCGCTGTGGTTCGTCCAGGTGCCCTGGCTGTACTCCGGCACGTGCACGTTGTGCAGCCACGCCTCGTGTCCGTCCAGCTGCACGAAGCCGTCGGCCAGCGATGCCCGCCCCTGGCGCAGCGACTTCACCTCGGTCCCGGACAGGACCAGACCGGCCTCGTACGTGTCGAGGATCTGGTAGTCGTGCCGCGCCTTCTTGTTCTGCGCGACCAGCTTGCGCGCTTTTTCCTTAGCCATAGTGCAGCCCATTTTGGCACTACGGAGGGGGTCCGCGGGAAGCCGATTTACGCGGGGCGGTACCCCCTAGCGCCCCAGTCCGCTCAGCACCGTCCGTGCCCGGTCCAGGGCGGCCGGGTCCGACGGGTCGACCTCCAGGTCGGGCGTGATGCCGGTGCCGTCGACGCCACGGCCCGAGGGCGTGCGGTAGTGCCCGACGGTCAGCTCGGCCACCGAGCCGCCGGGCAGCCGGCTCGGCATCTGCACCGAGCCCTTGCCGAAGGTGCGGGAGCCCAGGACGACCGCCCGTCCGCGGTCCTGCAGGGCTCCGGTGAGGAGCTCGGCCGCGCTCATCGTGCCGCCGTCGACGAGCGCGACCAGGGGCCTGGTGGTGTCGCCGCCGGGCTCGGCGTGCAGGGCCCGCTGGTCGCCGTCGACGTCGTACGTCGCGACCAGGCCGCCGTCGAGGAAGGCGGAGGCGGCGGTGACGGCCTCGGCGACCAGCCCGCCGGAGTTGCCGCGCAGGTCGAGGACGACCCCGGTGCCGGACGGCAGCCGCTTGACCGCACCGCGCACCTGTTCGCCCACGCCCTTGGAGAACGACACGACCCTGACCACGGTGACGCCGTCGGCGAGGGTGCGCACGGTCACGGGGTCCGTGGACAGCCGCGCCCGGCGGACGGTCTCCGTCCACGCGCGCGTGCCGCGTTCCAGGCCGAGCCGGACGGCGGTGCCTGCGGGCTCGGCCTCGGCGTCGCCGCGCAGTATGGAGACGACCTCGGTGACGGGGCGCCCGTCCACCCGCTCGCCGTCGACGCTGCGCAGCCGGTCGCCCTCGCGGACTCCGGCGTCGGCGGCCGGCGAGCCGGAGCGCACCCTGGTCACCTCGATGCGGCCGTCGCGCTCACGGCGCGCGGAGAGCCCGACGCCTGTGTACCGGCCGTCGAGGGCGTCCTCCAACTCCTCGTACTCGCCCCGGGAATAGACGGCGCCCCAGCGGTCCCCGCTGCGGCTGACGGCACGTTCGGCGGCCTCCACGGGGGACTTGCCGTCGGCCATCGCCTCGGACGCCGCCCGCGCGACCTCCTCGTGCCGGCCGGCCGGGACGGCGGAGCCGGCCGTGTCGGGCGCGGGCTTCCGGTCGGCCCCGGGGAACGAACCGGTGGCCGCGCCGGCGACGAGCACGCTCGCGAACACCAAGGTCAGGGTGGCCCCGTGGCGTGCGCGGCGGGGCTGACAGAACGGGTCACGACCTGACATGCCGGTGAGTCTAGGACAACGCGTAAGGGCCGCACGGTAGCTCGACCGTGCGGCCCTCTTGGTATGTGTCACACCTTCAGGTACTTGCGCAACGCGAAGAACGCGGCCAACGCGGGCATCAGCAGGCTCGTGGCCAGGATGAGCGGCAGCTTCGTCAGTACGGCGTCCCAGCCGATGAAGTTGATCAGGTTCAGCTTCTCGGACAGGGCGAGTCCGTGGTCGATGATGAAGTACCTGGCGGCCACCAGGAAGCCGCAGGCGACACCACCGCCGATGAGCCCGGCGACCGCCGCCTCCATGATGAACGGCGCCTGGATGTAGAAGCCCGAGGCGCCGACCAGCCGCATGATGCCGGTCTCACGCCGACGGCTGAACGCCGAGACGCGCACGGTGTTGACGATCAGCATCAGCGCGACGACGAGCATCAGCGCCATCACCGCGCGGGCGGCCCAGTTCATGCCGTTGAGGAGGCCGAAGAGGTTGTCCAGGATGCCCTTCTGGTCCTGCACGGACTGCACGCCGTCCCGGCCGTCGAAGGCGGTCGCGATGACCTGGTACTTCTCCGGGTCCTTCAGCTTGATCCGGTACGACTCCTGCATCTGGTCCGGCGTGAGGGAGCTGGCCAGCGGCGAGTCGCCGAACTGCTCCTTGTAGTGCTTGTACGCCTCGTCCTGCGACTCGTACGTCACCTTGTCGACGACGGTCATCTCGTCGAGGTCGGACATGATCTGCTTCTTCTGGTCCTCGGTCACCGCGCCCTTGGCGCAGTTGGGGTCCGACTCGGCGTCGCTCTTGTTGCAGAGGAAGACCGAGACGTTGACCTTGTCGTACCAGTAGCCCTTCATGGTGGTCACCTGGTCGCTCATCAGCAGCGAACCGCCGAACAGGGCCAGGGACAGGGCGACGGAGACGACGACCGCGAAGGTCATCGTCAGATTGCGGCGAAGACCGACACCGATCTCCGAGAGCACGAACTGGGCGCGCATGGCGTCTCGTTAAGCCTTTCCGTTCCTCGTCAGTGCTGGTAGCCGTAGACGCCGCGTGCCTGGTCGCGGACGAGACGGCCCTTCTCCAGCTCGATGACGCGCTTGCGCATCTGGTCCACGATGTTCTGGTCGTGGGTCGCCATGATCACGGTGGTGCCCGTCCGGTTGATGCGGTCGAGCAGCTTCATGATGCCGACGGAGGTCTGCGGGTCGAGGTTGCCGGTGGGCTCGTCCGCGATCAGCAGCTTGGGCCGGTTGACGAAGGCGCGTGCGATGGCGACGCGCTGCTGCTCACCGCCGGACAGCTCGCCCGGCCTGCGGTCCTCCTTGCCACCGAGCCCGACGAGGTCGAGCACCTGCGGCACGGACTTGCGGATCTCGCCGCGGGACTTGCCGATGACCTCCTGTGCGAAGGCGACGTTCTCGCCGACCGTCTTGTTCGGCAGCAGGCGGAAGTCCTGGAACACCGTCCCCAGCTGGCGCCGCATCTGCGGCACCTTCCAGTTGGACAGGCGGGCGAGGTCCTTGCCCAGAACGTGCACCTGTCCGTGGCTGCACCGCTCCTCGCGGAGGACCAGCCGCAGGAAGGTGGACTTTCCGGAGCCGGAGGACCCCACGAGGAAGACGAACTCGCCCTTCTCGACCTCCAGGGAGACATCCCTGAGGGCTGGGTGGTTCTGTTTGGGGTAGACCTTGGACACGTTGTCGAATCGGATCACGGATGCACCACGGGTCGCCGGGGGTAGATGTGCGTGACCATACGCGAATCGGGGAGCGGACCGCAGTCACCGGTCGGGGTTGCGCAGCAGTTGCGCGTTTTGTCCTCACCCCGGAGGGAAGGCGCGCGGGGCCCCACGGAACCTGGCACAGTGGGAGGGGGGAACGTTCGCGTGGGTGCGGGCGTTGTCCTGACGGAGCCGGTGGGCAAGGAGGGTGAGCGCATGACGTACGACCGGTTGGTGTGCGCGAACTGCGCGGCGCCCGTGAACGAGGGCAGATGCCCGGTGTGCCGGGCGAACCGCGAGCGGCTGCAGCAGGGGAACTTCCTCGCGGGGCTGAATCCGATGACGCTGGTCGCCCTGCTGACGGTGCTGGTCGCGGCGGTGGCCCTGCTGGCCCACCAGACCGCCTGACGCCCACGCGGTGGGCCCCACGGGGCCCCCGGGGACAGGGAAACGGCGGTTGCGGCGGCCGGAAGACAGGAGAAGGGGCCCGGAGCATACGCTCCGGGCCCCTTCTCGTGCGTGCGTGCGTGCGCTGTGCGTACGCGGACGGCTACCGTCAGGCGGCAGCGCCGCCGCGGCCGTTCATCAGACGCGGCAGGAAGCGGAAGCCGATGCCGCCGGCGATCATCGTCGCCGCGCCGACCAGCAGGAACGTGGTCTGCGCGGCGCCGGTCTCGGCGAGCTCGTCACCGCTGCCCTGGGCGGTGGTGTCGGAGGCCGGGGCCTCTTCACCGGTGTCGGTCAGGGCCGAGGAACCCTCGTCCTGGGTGACGTTGTCGTTGCTGCCGCCGTCGGGGGTGGTGTTGTCGCCCCCGCCACCGTTGCCGCCACCGTTGCCACCGTTGCCGCCACCGTTGCCGTTGCCGGTCCCGGGGTCATCGGTGTCGCCACCGTTCTCGCCGGTACCACCGTTCTCGCCAGTGCCACCGTTCTCGCCGGTACCACCGTTCTCGCCGGTACCACCGTTCTCGCCGGTACCACCGTTCTCGCCAGTGCCACCGTTCTCGCCGGTACCACCGTTCTCGCCGGTAC
>NZ_BAABCQ010000298.1:0-4771 GCF_039539045.1 Streptomyces marokkonensis | reverse complement strand
CCGTCGACTTCCTGGCCACCGGCCACCTGCCGGACAAGGACGTCTACTGCACCGATGTCACCCAGAAGTAACCCGCCGGAAGGCGGTGCTTCCCTGTCCGGCCCGCGGTGCGTTCAGAGCCCTGGCCGGGGTCGGTGATGGTGACTCCCGCGACCACCGCATCGGGGCTCGACCTTCTGCCGCCGCGAGGGACGTCCCCGCGAAACTGGCTCGAATCGATCCGCCGAAGGATCGCCGCAGCGCAGCGGCCCCGTCATCCCGCCAGGCCCCGTACGCGACCACCGACCAGTCACGTCCCCTCGGGCGTGGAGGCCACCGCAGCCCAGACGACCACGTCCACGGTGAGCTTCAGGGGATCGGGGGAGTACGTCCGTACCTCCACCCAGGCCCAGCGCCGCTCTGTCGTCACCACACAGGCCGCGGTACCCGACCTCAGGTCGTCGAACTTGATCGTCCCCACCAGCGCCGTCTGTGCTTCGCACGTCTCTGGGGAACGCTCCTTGCCCGTCGTCACGATCAGCCGGGGAGCATCCAGCCCTCCGATGAACCTGTTCGGGTCCAGGTAGAGATCCGCGCCCCTGTGGGTGAAGGTCCTGGCGTCCCAGTTGGGAGCGTCCGAATCGAGGTCCAGACTCGTGTCCGCGACCATCTGGACTCCCTCCCCGGAGCGAAGGACGGAGTCCTGGGCCGGTCCGGCGTCATCACCGGATTCGCCCGACGTCGGCTCCGTCGCGGGTGTGGACGACGATGCCGGCGGCTTGGCCTCGGTGTCGGTCTCGGTGTCGGTGTCGTTGTTGGCCAGGATGGCGACGCCCGCGGTGATCAGCGCCGCGACGATCGTGGCCGCCGCGGTTATCACAGCGGCTCGAATCTGTCCGGAGCGGCGGCGAGGTTGACCACCGCGCTCCCCGTCCCCGGAACCGGGCGCGCCTCCGGGTCCGGTGCGGTCCGGCGTCGCGTCCCCCGGTGTACTGCCACTTGATCTGACGCCATCTGGTTCAGGCATGGTCTCCCCCGCTGCTGAGCGGATGCGTATCGTCCCCAAGGACCATTGCATCGTAGACACTTGAGCGTATCGGGCCAGGAGTGATCCAAAGGTCAAAAAGTGAGATATTGCTGTCCGTACGCCTACCTGTCCGTCGACGGTGCTCCGTCGTCCCCGGCGAACGCGCTCGGAGACGAACCGGCGGCCCTGCACGCGGCGGTGGGCCTCGGCGAGACGTGCCGCCCGTACCTCCCGCGGGTCACGGCCCTCGGCGATGCTGCCCTGAGCCGCGGCGTACAGAGAGCTGGTACTGGTCAGAACCGACGACGACAGCACCGGCCGACTGCCCGCACCGTCCCGCGGCTGCGGTACGAAGCGCCGCCGGTCCTGGTCGTGGAGGAGAGTGAACTGGAACGTGGCCCAGGCCCGGAAGGGCTCGGTCGTCGGCATCAGCCCCCGAAGATGGTCAAGCCCCTCCTGCTCCCGACGGAAGCCCGATCTCCGCGGCTGGAACCAGCGCTCCCGCGTGGCGGGATCTGTTGGCCTGGGGCAGCGGGCACCAAGCACCTCCGGGACGGCTGCGGTGGGTGAGGGAGAGCTCTGCGACGTCTGCCCGAGCTCTCCTCGACGACAGGGCAGGAATCCTGGTCCGCACGCGGCCGGAGCCGTCGGCCCAGTCAGAAGACGCCCGCCCACCGAGAAGAGAGGGCACGGCCCATACTGCCCCTACCGCGGCCCGTACTTCCGCCCCGTCCGTGAGGTGAGCCCGCCCAGCATCCCCCGCGGCACCAGCTTCGCCGCGCCCATCAGGGTCTTGTAGCGGGGGTCCGGGATGGACAGGGACTTGCCGCGGGAGAGGTCGGCGAGGGCCGCCGCGACGACCTTGTCGGCGTCGAGCCACATCCAGTTCGGGATGCTGTCCGTGCCCATGCCCGCCCGCTCGTGGAACTCCGTGCGCACGAAGCCGGGGCACAGGGCCATCATGCGTACGCCGCTGCCCGCCAGGTCCTTCGCCACGCCCTGCGTGAACTGCACGACCCACGCCTTGGAGGCGCCGTAGGTGCCGCGCGGGACGAAGGCCGCGACCGAGGCCACGTTGACCACGCCGCCCCGTCCCCGCTCCCGCATCGTCTCCGCCGCCGCCGAGGTCAGCCGCAGCACCGCCTCGCAGTGCACCTTGAGCATGGTCAGCTCGTCGGCCATGGAGACGTCGAGGAAACGGCCCTTGTTGCCGAAGCCGGCGTTGTTGATCAGCAGGTCGACGGGGTTCTGGCGCTCGCACAGCCGGGCGGCGACCGCCTCGATGCCGGCGTCCGTCGACAGGTCGGCCGTCAGGACCTTCGCCTCGATGCCGTGCCGGTCGTGCAGTTCGGTCGCCTGGTCGCGCAGCCGCTCGGTGTCGCGGGCCACCAGCACCAGGTCGTGTCCGTCGGCCGCCAGCCGCCGCGCGAACGCGGCGCCGATGCCCGCCGTCGATCCCGTAATCAATGCCGTTGTCATGGCGCAAGGTTAGGGGGCCGGACCGAACGCGTCCGTTTCGATCAGGTGCCGTACGTCTCCACGTACTTCCGTGCCGCCGCCAGCGACTCCGGGTGCAGTTCCTCGCCCGCCGCGAGCAGCCGGGGCAGCAGTTCCCGTTCGGTCGTCACCGCCCGGAACTGCAACGCGACCGTCACCTCGTGGTCGGGCCGGTGGACCATGTCGACGAGGTCGCCCGTCCGTATCTCGCCGGGCTCGATCACGCGCAAGTACGCGCCCGGCGCGCCCTTATCCGTGAACCGCCTCACCCACCGCTCCTCACCCAGGTGACCCTGGAAGGTGCGGCAGGGGATACGGCCGCAGGTGACCTCCAGCACCAGGTCGGGTCCGACCCGCCAGCGCTCGCCGATCCGGGCACCGGAGACGTCCAGGCCCGTGGTGGTGAGGTTCTCGCCGAAGGCGCCGTTCGGCAGCGGCCTGCCCAGCTCGCGCTCCCAGCCGTCCAGGTCCTCGCGCGCCATCGCGTACACCGCCTGGTCGTCGCCGCCGTGATGGCGTGTGTCGCACACCGTGTCCCCGGCCAGCCCGCTCGCCCCGACCCCCTTCGGACCGGGCGCCGTCACCCGAACGGCCCCGTCGGTCGGCCGTTTGTCGATGCCGGTGACGCCTTCGGGGTGGTTCGTGTAGGGCACGTTCTTCGCGCGGCCGACGTTGACGGACAGTAGTTCCATGGCGGCACCATAGGACAGCCCTCTTCAAAGCGTCGACGTGATATTCGGGGTCGGGTCAAAGCGTCGCTTATCCTTGAGGTGTGATCGAGGCTCGTCATCTCCGTGTGCTGCGCGCCGTGGCATCGACCGGTTCCTTCTCCGCCGCGGGGCGCGAGCTGGGCTGTACCCAGCCCGCCGTCAGCCAGCAGATGAAGGCCCTGGAGGCCTCCGTCGGCACGCCCCTGCTCGTGCGTACCGGGCGCGAGATGCGGCTGACCCAGGCCGGTGAGTCGCTGGTGCGGCACGCCGCCGGGATCCTTGCCGGGCTGACCGCGGCGGAGGAGGAGGTCGCCGCCATCGCCGGGCTGCGCGCCGGGCGGGTGCGGCTGGTCTCCTTTCCCAGTGGCAGCTCCACCCTCGTACCGACCGCCCTGGCAGCGCTGCGGGCCGCGCACCCCGGCACCCGCGTCTTCCTGGAGGAGGCCGAGCCGCCGAACTCCGTCGAGCTGCTGCGCGAGGGCGACTGCGACGTGGCGCTCGCCTTCCGCTACGAGGGCGCGGTGGGTGCGGAGGAGTGGGACGACCTCGTCGTACGGCCGCTGCTGACCGACCGCCTCGTGGCGCTGGTGCCCGAGGGGCACCGGCTCGCGCGTACGGAGCCCGGCGGGTCGGTGGCCATCGGGGAACTGGCCCGGGACCCGTGGATCGCGGGCTGCCCGCGCTGTCGCGGTCAGCTGGTCGAGGTCTGCGAGGGGGCCGGTTTCACGCCCCGCATCGACTTCGCGACCGACGACTACCCGGCGGTCGCCGGCCTGGTCGGCGCCGGTCTGGGCGTGGCCGTCCTGCCCCAGCTCGCCGTCGAGTCCGTACGGCCCCGGGGTGTACGCGCGGTGACGTTGGAGCCGGCGGTGCGGCGGGAGATCGTCGCGCTCACCCTGCCCGACCTGGCCCAGGTGCCGGCGGTGACGGCGACGCTGGACGAGCTCGCCCGGGCGGGGGCGCGCCAGTCGGCCGCGCGTTGAGCGGTGGTCCGGGGTGCCGCCTGCGCTCCCGTATCGGAGCCTCGCGAGTCCGTATCGGGGTCTCGTAACAGAGAAACGTTCCTTCAGTGAGGCGCGGCCGCCTCCCCGCCGGCCGATGCCGTCGCTGCCACCAGGCGGTGGCGGGCCCGTCCCATGAGCTCCTCGCGCTCGTCCTCGGTCAGGCCGCCCCACACCCCGTACGGCTCGCGCACCGCCAGCGCGTGCGCCGCGCACTCGGCGCGCACCGGGCACCTCATACAGACCTCCTTGGCCGAGTTCTCGCGAGCACTCCGCGCCGCACCGCGTTCGCCTTCCGGGTGGAAGAAGAGCGAGCTGTCCACCCCACGGCACGCGGCCAGGAGCTGCCAGTCCCACAGGTCCGCGTTCGGTCCGGGAAGGCGGGAGAAATCTGCCATTGCGTGACCCCTTGTAGCCGATCTGGGTAGATGCGGGACTCCAGCGTCCATGACCGTACAACTACGATCTAAGGAGATGAAAATATGACTCATTGCGAATCTAGCCTCAGACACCAGCGAAGTGGAAGAAAATCGGCCAAATGGGGCGCGGGTTGTGAT
>NZ_BAABCQ010000297.1:0-4807 GCF_039539045.1 Streptomyces marokkonensis | reverse complement strand
CTTCTGTTACTGCCAGTAAGTCGGTGGCGGCGGTCTGTCGGATTCTGTCCGGCGATCAATGGCTTTGTTCCGCCCTGATGACACACCGAGCGTCGCCGTCCGGGGCCGGTGTGTCGTCCCGCGGTCGCGCAGCCGTTACCAGCGAGTAACGAACCCCCTTGTGTCGAGGGCGAGAATGCACCACGATCGGCGACGCTCGGTCCATTCCCGCACCCCGAAATCCAGTCGGGGGCGCGGGGTTCCTGGGTCCCCACCGAGCAGGGCCGGCGGCAGTGGAGCCGGCTCTTGGGCAGGGGGGTCTTCGTCCACCTGGCGAAGCCTGTCCAGCAGGGTTGTGCGTGATCGTGTCAGGCGCGACCAGTGGTTGTCGCTCGGGGGTGATCGCCGGTGATCCGGGTGCGTTCCCCACGCGCCGGGTGCGGGCGCTCTCCTTCCCGAGGACGTAGCACTTCTCCCATCCCTGCCAGGCCGAGCCGCCGATCCCGGGGGCGGGCCGAGGCCAGGAGATGTACGTCCGAGAAGGAGGAAATATGGAGTCCCAGGTGCGTGGCGGGACGAGATGGAAGCGGTTCGCCTTGGTGATGGTGCCCAGCGTGGCCGCCACGGCGGCCGTGGGTATCGGACTCGCGCAGGGCGCCCTCGCGGCGTCGTTCAGCGTTTCCGGCCAGGAATTCAAGGTGAGTGCCAAGTACCTCGAGGGATGGGGCTTCTCCCAGTACGGTGGCCTGGACACCACCTACACCTCGACCGAGGGTGACAAGAAGGTCCAGCGTCCGGTCGCGATCTCGTCGTTCGATCGTGCCGAGATCACCAAGATGTGCCAGTCGGTCAAGACGGAGATTCCCCTCATAGGGAAGTCGATCTACCTCCGTCTCGACGCCGGTACCGACGAGAAGCGGCCGGTGGTGGCCAAGAACCTCTACATCGACGTCGCTCAGCTGAAGGCCGACGCCACCTTCAAGGACATCGACATCGGTGTCGCGGCCGGGGACCTGACCCGTGGTCCGGATGTGAAGGACCCGAGCGTCAAGGACGGCGCCTTCGCCCAGCAGGCGAGGAAGGCGGACCTCACGGACGTCGAGCAGACGGCGTGGGCGACATCGGCCGGCACCTTCAAGCTCAGCGGCCTGAACATGCGCCTCGGCACGGACCCCAAGATGGAGTGTTTCTGACGGTCCCCGTCACCGAGGTGACCTCGGTCTGCTGAGCGGCCGAGAAGGGGCGGGGAGTTCCGCCTCCCCGCCCCCACACCCGGACTCGGGCCCCGGCTCCTCCGAGCACGGGCCGAGCCGATACGTACGTTCGACGGACCAGGGAGCTGTTTTTTCATGAGTGCCGAGACTCCGGTCCAGAGCGCCGGTACCTTCACCCGGCTGCGTCTGCGATTCCGTGCCTGGCGGGGCAGCCGGCCGTTCTGGGCAGGCCTGTTCACCGCGTTGGGTGGAATACCCATCGCCTACTTCCCCTATGCCACGCTCAAGCTGGGCAACATGTCGATCGCCATGGCGACCACCGGGGGCGCGGCCTCCCTGATCATCGGCGTACTGCTGATAACGCTCGGGATGACCCTCTGGTTCCAGCAGGCCACGCGCATCTTCGCCGGAGTGGCGGCGATCCTGCTCGCCCTGGTGTCCCTGGTGGTCTCCAACATCGGCGGCTTCCTGATGGGCTTTCTGCTGGCCATGATCGGTGGCGCGCTCGCCCTGTCCTGGGTGCCGGGCAAGGAGGCACCCGAGGAGCCTGTGGAGGACGACGGTTTCGAAGCGCCCACAGGGGAAGGCGCCACGCCCGACGCGTACGAGGACCCCACCGCCTCACCGAAGTCTCCCGCCGCCGGCTCCCACGAGCACGGTGACGACGACGGGGAGGCCGACGGTGTCCGGGCCGCAGTCCCGAACGGAGGGCACCGTGTCGGCTGACGAGGTGCGCGGGCCGCGCCACGCAGCCCCCAGAAAGGCGCTGTTCACCAGATTCCACGTGCCGGGCGGCAAGGCGATAGCCCTGGCGGCGATGCCCACGGCGGTCCTCATGGGACTGGGCTTCACACCGACCCTCGCCCTCGCGGACGGCAACGACAAGGGCGCGCCGCCGGCCAACAGTCTGACGGCCGACGAGTACAAGGCCTGTGTGGAGGCCATGACGGACGCCGACAAGGACTCGTCCGCCTCTCCCACCCCCTCGCAGTCGTCGACCGACGAGCCGGGCGGCGACGGGAGCGAGGAGGACAAGGGCGGCGACAGCGCGCCGGGCGAGGAACAGCCCGGCCCTTCCGCAAGTGCCGGTAAGCCGGAGGGCAAGAAGGACACCGGCTCGTCCTCATCCTCGGATTCAGGTTCCGACGACAAGGCCGGGCCCACCCCGAGCGCCTCCGCCTCGCAGGAGAACAAGCCGCGGAACGAGGAGGAGGCTTCCCCCTCGGCGCCCGGGAGCGGCGGCGGCCTGCTGGAGGGCCTCGGCGACGCCATCGAGGACGCCTTCACCGGCGGCGAGAAGGCCGGGGAGAGCCCGAGCCCCGCCCCCACCCCCTCCGCGTCGGCGTCCGAGAGCACCGCCGAGGACGCGTCCGGCACCGCGAAGGACACGACCGACAAGACCACCGGCACGGCGGGCGACACCATGAAGGACGCGACCGACGCGGCGTCCGGGGCGGCCGAGGAGGCCACGGAACCCGCCAACGAGGCGACGGAGGACGCGGAGGAGGAGGCCGGTGAGGCCACCGCCTCGGCGAGTGCCGGCCCCGACCCGTCCGAAGGTGCTTCCGCGGACCCGGAGGACTGCCCCGTCGCCACGGACGACGTGGGCGGAGTCGACAACTCCATCCCGGTGCCGGAGGACCCGTGGCATCTCGAGGCCAGCTCGCTGCTCCTCAAAGGAGCCTCGTACGAGGGCATCGTCGAGGTGAGGACGGCGAGCGGCAACACCAAGAAGGTGCTGAAGTACGTCATTTCGAAGGGCACCGACATCGGTGACCTGCACCAGATCGTGAAGGACGAGCAGATCGGCAAGACCCACCACGTGCAGGCGGCCGAGGGCTCGACGTCCACGATCCGCGACGGCGACACGGTGATGTACACCGAGAGCATCTCGGGCAACCTGCTCGGGCTGATCCCGATCACCTTCGACCCGGAGCACCCGCCGCCGCTGGACATCCCGCTCATCTACTTCACCGACGTGAAGGTGGTGCAGGCCGGTCAGTTCGGCGGGACCCTGCACATCCCCGGGATGCGGCAGTACGTCACTGACTGAGACCGGCCCGGACGGAGCCGAGGGCGCCTCTGTCACAGGGGCGCCCTCGGTCGCGTACGGAAGAGAGACGAGACGTCAGTCGCGCCGCGTCTCGCCCAGGTGGTGGACGCGGACCATGTTGGTGGTGCCGGGCACGCCGGGGGGCGAACCGGCGGTGATCACGACGACGTCGCCGTCGTTGAACCGGCCGAGGCGCATCGTCTCCTGGTCCACCAGGTCGACCATCTCGTCGGTGCTGTTGACGAACGGCACCACGTGCGGCTCCACGCCCCAGCTGAGCGCCAGCTGGTTGCGGGTGGACTCGTCGGTGGTGAAGGCGAGGATCGGCTGGGCCGCGCGGTAGCGGGACAGCCTGCGGGCCGTGTCACCGGACTGGGTGAAGGCCACCAGGCCCTTGCCGCCGAGGAAGTCGGCGATCTCGGCGGCGGCACGGGCCACCGAACCGCCCTGCGTGCGGGGCTTCTTGCCCGGGACCAGCGGCTGCAGGCCCTTGGAGAGCAGCTCCTGCTCGGCGGCGGTGACGATCTTCGACATCGTCTTGACGGTCTCGATCGGGTACGCGCCCACCGACGACTCCGCCGACAGCATGACCGCGTCCGCGCCGTCCAGGATCGCGTTGGCCACGTCGGAGGCCTCGGCGCGGGTCGGGCGCGAGTTGGTGATCATCGACTCCATCATCTGGGTCGCCACGATCACCGGCTTGGCGTTGCGCCGGCACAGCTCGATCAGGCGCTTCTGCACCATGGGGACCTTCTCGAGCGGGTACTCGACGGCCAGGTCGCCACGGGCGACCATGACGGCGTCGAAGGCCGCGACGACGCCCTCCATGTTCTCCACCGCCTGCGGCTTCTCCACCTTGGCGACGACCGGGACCCGGCGGCCCTCCTGGTCCATCACGCGGTGCACGTCGGCGACGTCCTTGGCGTCCCGGACGAAGGAGAGCGCGACCAGGTCGCAGCCCATGCGGAGCGCGAAACGGAGGTCCTCGATGTCCTTCTCGCTCAGCGCGGGCACGTTCACGGCCGCGCCGGGCAGGTTGATGCCCTTGTGGTCGGAGATGACGCCGCCCTCGATGACGATCGTCCGCACCCGGGGACCCTCGACCTCGGTGACCTTCAGCTCGACGTTGCCGTCGTTGATGAGTACCTGGTCGCCCTTGGTCACGTCGCCGGGCAGGCCCTTGTACGTCGTGCCGCAGATCGTCCTGTCACCCGGCACGTCCTCCGTGGTGATGGTGAACTCGTCACCGCGCACCAGCTCGACGGGACCCTCCGCGAAGGTCTCCAGGCGGATCTTCGGACCCTGCAGGTCGGCGAGGACACCGATGGCCCTGCCGGTCTCCTTGGCGGCGGCCCGGACACGGTCGTAACGTCCCTGGTGCTCGGCGTGGGTGCCGTGGCTGAAGTTGAAGCGGGCCACGTTCATGCCGGCTTCGATCAGCGCGACGAGCTGCTCGTGGGAGTCGACCGCGGGGCCGAGAGTACAGACGATTTTCGAACGGCGCATGGGGCGATCCTATCGGTTTGTTTCGCTGCGGAATATTCCGGCTGGCGGAAGATAC
>NZ_BAABCQ010000296.1:0-4848 GCF_039539045.1 Streptomyces marokkonensis | reverse complement strand
AGCGCTCAGCAGCGGAGCCCATGGCCTGCCCGGATGGTGGAATGCAGACACGGCGAGCTTAAACCTCGCTGCCCCTTCGCGGGCGTGCCGGTTCAAGTCCGGCTCCGGGCACCACCGCTGCTACCCAGCGTGTCCAGCGATGACGGCCTTACGGAGGTCGCCCTTTTCTCCCGTTTCGGTGCACTGTGAGTGCACGGGCGGCTGCTTCGTCGGCACGAGCTCAGAGTTCACGGGTTGGCTCTTGCGCGGCGCCCGGCCGTCGTCCACTGCTCAGTACGGCCGGGCAGCCCGGTCAGCGCTTCGTTTCGCCGAGAGCGGTGCGGAGCCAGTCGAGGGAACCGGTCTCCAGGACGGCGTCCGCGAGGGCCTGGCCGCTCTTGGTGACGATCCGCCCACGGCTGTTGTCGATCCACCGCTGAGCGTTCTCGTATCCCTGGGCTCGGTATTCGATGCCCTGGATCATGCACTCCAGCTTGTCGGCGTCCCTGGCGCACACGGCCTCGGTGGACTCACGTGCCTCGTACTCGCCGATCAGGTCGGTTACAGCCCGCGCCACGGCCTCGGGCATGCCGGCAACCTGATCGGCTGCGATGGCGCGGGGGTCGGCTTCGCCCTCGCTGTACTTCTTGCCGAGGTGGTTGACGTCCCCGGTCCGGGTCTCGCCGGTGTCGTGCCAGACGGCGAGGAACGCGGCCTGCGCCGGGTCGGCGGCCTCCAGCTTTGCGATGATCGACGCGATCAGGCTGGTGCGCCATGAGTGCTCGGCCACCGACTCGGGGTCCCGGACGCCTGCCATCCACCATCCGGTGCGCTTCGTCTGCTTGAGCGTCCCCGCCTCGTACAGGAAGTTCGCCACTGCGGAAAGGTCGTCTGACACTTCGGGCTCCTCTCACGCCTCGGCGAGGCGGATTGCATAGCGGATGCTCTCCAGCTCTCGTCTGCCACGTGGCGAGAGCTCCCGGCTATCCAACATGATCGGTAGCCGGTCGCGTAGGGCGCGTGCGGCAGCTCCTGATCGCAGGAGGTTGGGCCGGAGTTGGAGCAGGGCCCACACGCTGTGGATGTTGAGGTCCACGTATCCGTGCTCGGGTGCGATGCCCTGGACGAGGTGATCGAGCAGGCGGTATCCCGGCCAGGAGCGTGGTGTCCGGTCGGCGATGAAATCGTTGGACAGCTCGACGTGCTGCATCTCGCCGACCCAGTACGCCCAGTAGTTGAGGTTGGCGGCCTCGCCCGCGCCGTCCTGGAGGGCCGTGTTGATCCAGTGGTCCATGCGGTCGCGGTCGCCCTGGCGGGCGGCGACGGCTGCCACTGAACGGCCGTTGAGCCAGCCCGTGAGCCAGTCGTCGGGGCGCTCGGTCTTTTGCTGGTGGGCGAGCCAGTCGGCGGTGTCCGTGGCGGTGTCGTACCCGGGCAGGTAGAGCGCCTGACGGCGTAGCAGGAACTGGCGGGGGCCGCGGGCCTGCTCGGCGGTGGTCCGCATCTGTGTGAAGAAGCGCCGACGCTCCTCCCGGGAGTTCCGCGACAGCCTGCACGCGCCTCGCTGGCCCTGTGGAACTTCGCGCGAATCATGGCGAGCCCGCCCAGCGCGCGGTCGGCACCGGTGGCGTTCGGCGGGGAGCGATCCTGCGCGCGCCTCCACCCTCCCCCTGAACGGACTCGGGTGGCTAGTCTCCCGGCATGACTGAGTATGTGCAGGTGTCCACCGCCACTCCGCAACGCGAGCAAGCCGTCACCCTCGCCCAAGGCGCCGTGCGCGCACGCCTGGCCGCAGGAGCGCAGATCACCGGCCCCATGGTGTCGGTGTTCTGGCACCTTGGTGAGTTCGGGGAGGGAGAGGAGTGGAAGCTCCAGCTCACCACGACCCGGGACCGGTATGCGGAGCTGGAGAAGCATCTCCTCGACGCCCATCCGTGGGACAACCCGGAGGTGATCGCTGTCCCCATCGAGGGCGCAGCCCGATGCCTCCAATGGATCAGGGAATCCGTCGAGCCGGCCTAGGCGCCAGCCGCCTGCAGTACGTTCTGCACAGCGCTCACGCCCCGGTACTGGTGAAGCTCTTGTAGGACCGGGGCGAGGCGCTGCCGAGGGCGCACAGAGGCCACGCCGGACGCCAGGGTCAGGGCCCGGCCGGTCACCGCAGCGGCCTCCTCCACTTCCCCGGCCGCGAGGTAGGAGTCGGCCAGCCACGACAGGTAGAGGGCCTTGTCCCTGGCGTGATGGTCGTCGTACTGGTCGAGGGCCCGGAGTAGGACAGGCACCGCCCGAAGCGGGCGGCGCAGCTCTGCCCAGCATCGGCCGGTCATGATGGCCAGCTCTGTCTCGTCGACCCACGCGGCCCAGTCCGGTTGCGGCTCGCCGTCCGGCTTCTCATCGAGCGCGGCGCGTGCTGCATTGAGGGCGCGCTCTGTGCGCGAGGCCTGGCCGGCGACTGCGCAGGCCCAGGCCAGGCGCTCGTGGAGTAGAGCGCGGACACCGGCGGGGGAGCCGGGGCCGATGGCTGCGCAGCTGCTCGCGGCGATCTCGACGGCCACCTGGGGGTCAGGTGCCTGGTAGGCGAGGAACGCGAGTGCGTTGCCGAGGAGGTCGCCGTCGTCCGCTTCGCGGGCTGCTGCCTTGCTCTCTTCGTACAGGCTCTCGGCATCTGCTTGCCTGCCACCGTCGAAGGCTGCCCACCCGGCCTGCTGGGCCTGCTCGGCGAGGATCGTGACCAGCCTGCGCCTGGAGGAGGGAGTGAATGTGGCGTCCCGTAGGAGGGACTTGGTGGACTGGTACTCGCTCAGGTAGACCCGGTAGGTGTCGCCGCCGCCGAGGATTTCGTCCAGACGCCGAAGCCGCGCGGTGCGCTGCCGGAGCTGGTCGACGTAGCCGGTTGTCACATGGAGCGGCGCTGTCGGGCGGTGAAGGGCTGGCAGAGCGGCGGCGAGACCGGCAGTCGTAGCGGCTTGAAGGACAGTACGACGGCGCACGGCAGTTCCGTTCTCTGGGGCGTTCTCGTTACCAGGAGAACCGTTGCCCTCCCACGGGCGGGGGGCTAGCCCGACCATGTGCCCAGGTACACGGAGCGCGTCAGTGATGGCAACGACCTTCGCGAACGTCGTGATCTGCCCCTGGCCCCGCGCCACCTCGCCGACGCGGATCGGCTTGATGTCACACGCTTCGGCGATACGCGCGTACGGAATTCCCGCGCGGCTGCGCGCGAGGCGGAACACGGTCCCGAAGTCGTGCTCGGAGAGGGCACGTTGCAGTTCTCCGTCATTGAGGAGTTCTGTGGGCAGGGCGGTCGGTGGCTGATAGGGCATGCGGCACTTCCTGCTGGCCTGAGCGTGCGCGACAGCTCTTCAAGTCGTGTACCCATCATGGGTATACCCGTGGCGGGGATGTGCGGACTTCGGCGGGATTCCACCCTGTACGCGTGAGAACCCAGGGGGCCGTGGTGTCGGCCGGCCCGGGGCTGGACGACCGTCGAGGAGTCGCCACCGTGGAGAAGCGTACCCAACAAGCCTCAACATCAGTGGCGTTGAGTGAGTCACCCAACGCAGGTGTAGTCGTCAGGGGAGTAGAGCGCCGGCTTGCTGTGGAGCAGTGGCTGCTCACGGCTGCCACGAACCGTATGCAGGCCCGACTGGAGTGGCAACGCGTGGGCGTTGCACTGCTTCGCTGCGGCGGCATCTTCACGGCCGTACGCGTGCCGCTGACACTGGTGGAGGCAGCAGTCCACACGAACGATCCCCGGAAGATCTGCGCGTACCTGGACGACGCGCTGCTGGGAGGCGCGGTCTTCACCGACGAGACGTCCAGCCACGCCTACTTCCTCGTCCCGCCGACGACGTGGAACCGCTGGAAAGTGCCGGACTCCGAGTGCCTGGTCGCAGGCAGTTTTCTCGGCGTCCCCCGCCCCCAGCCGGGACCCGAACACCCTTCGCGGTGGCTGCTGGACATGGGCGGCCCCAGCGACCTGTGCAGACCGGACGCGGTGAAGCAGCTCGTCATGCTCGCCCGGTACCGCGTCGCCCGGAACAATGCGTGACGCGCTGGCAGGCCGCCGGCTGGTCGCCGAGGACGGCATGTCCGTTATGACGAAGTGCTTCCGGCGCGAGAACCGGTCGGTTCCGGAGGTCCGCCACTTCGCTCGGGCCGTCTTGGAGGACTGGAAGCTGCCGGGCCTCGCCGACACCGCCGAGATGGTCACCTCGGAACTCGCTTCGAACGCGATCCTGCACGCCAGGCACAGCGCTTTCCGGGTGACCTTGCGCCGTCTCAGCGACGACCGGGTGCAGGTCGAGGTCGTCGACCGCAGCGCCACCCTTCCCAGGAAGGTCGACGCTGGAGATGACGAGGACCACGGGCGGGGGCTGGCCATCGTCGATGCTCTGTCGCAGAAGTGGGGCGCCGAGCCGGTCTGGTGGGGTACGCAGAGAGGCAAGCGGGTGTGGGCCGAACTGGCTGCGCCCGAGCCGGTGGAGCCGCCCGAGCATTGCGTGCCGATATGTCCGAGTCGCATCGGTCGGGTCGTCTATGTCCTGACTGTCCTCGCGGTCGCCGCAGCCATCATCGCGGCCACCGCCACACAGCGGCGGTAACGCTGCCCGAAGCCTGCTCCGGCCCGATTCCGAGGTCTCCCCTGGCCGGGGTGGCCAACGCCCGCCCGACCCGTGGACTGACGCCGGGGCGGGCGGAGCAGGCCCGAAGGGCGACGTGCCCTCCGGGTTTCCACACCGAAATGAAAGGGGCCGTGAGGCTCATGAGCAAGGCACAGGAAGCGGCACAGCAGGCGGAGCCCGTGGCTGAGGGGGCCGAAGTCACCGACCTGGTCGACACCTCGGTCGTCGTGCGGTCCGAGGACGT
>NZ_BAABCQ010000295.1:0-4858 GCF_039539045.1 Streptomyces marokkonensis | reverse complement strand
ACAAAACTCTTATTATTGGAGGAGGGTGATTCTCCGAGCGGGTGTGTCGGAGGGACGTCCATCGCTGCGCGGGTGTCGCGAACTTCCAGGTCAAGCGCCCATCGGCGAGGGATCCGTCAGGGACTTTGCAGGGATTTTCACGTCTGTCTCAGGGAGATTCCAGGGACTTTCCGCCCCGTAGGCAGGGAAGGCCCTGACAGCGCTGAAAGACGTAAACGCGCTGGTCAGGGCCTAGAACCTCAGCACTCGATGATGTTCACCGCGAGCCCGCCGCGCGCCGTCTCCTTGTACTTGACCGACATGTCCGCGCCGGTCTCCTTCATGGTCTTGATGACCTTGTCGAGGGACACCTTGTGGGAACCGTCGCCGCGCATCGCCATCCGGGCCGCCGTGACCGCCTTGACCGCGGCCATGCCGTTGCGCTCGATGCACGGAATCTGGACGAGGCCACCGACCGGGTCGCAGGTCAGGCCGAGGTTGTGCTCCATACCGATCTCGGCGGCGTTCTCCACTTGCTCCGGCGTGCCGCCGAGCACCTCGGCGAGCGCGCCGGCCGCCATGGAGCAGGCGGAGCCGACCTCGCCCTGGCAGCCGACCTCGGCGCCGGAGATGGAGGCGTTCTCCTTGAAGAGCATGCCGATCGCGCCGGCGGCGAGGAGGAAGCGGACGACGCCGTCCTCGTCGGCGCCGGGCACGAAGTTCATGTAGTAGTGCAGGACCGCCGGGATGATGCCCGCCGCGCCGTTCGTCGGGGCGGTGACGACCCGGCCGCCGGCCGCGTTCTCCTCGTTCACGGCCATGGCGTAGAGGGTGATCCACTCCATGGACAGGGCCTGCGGGTCGCCCTCCGAGCGCAGCTTGCGCGCGGTGTTGGCGGCGCGTCGGCGGACCTTCAGGCCGCCCGGCAGGATGCCCTCGCGGGACATGCCGCGGTCGACGCACGCCCGCATCACGCGCCAGATCTCCAGCAGGCCCGCACGGATCTCGTCCTCGTCGCGCCAGGCCCGCTCGTTCTCCAGCATCAGGGCGGAGATGGACAGGCCCGTCTCCCGGGCCAGGCGCAGCAGCTCGTCGCCGGTGCGGAAGGGGTACTTGAGCACCGTGTCGTCGAGCACGATGCGGTCCGCGCCCACCGCCTCCTCGTCGACGACGAAGCCGCCGCCGACCGAGTAGTACGTCTTCGAGAGGACTTCCGTGCCGGCCGCGTCGTACGCCCACAGGGTCATGCCGTTGGCGTGGTAGGGGAGGGTCTTGCGGCGGTGCAGGACCATGTCGTCGTCGTAGGCGAAGGCGATCTCGCGCTCGCCGAGGAGGCGGATGCGACCCGAGGACCTGATCGTCTCGACGCGTTCGTCCGCCTTCTCCACGTCCACCGTGCGCGGTGAGTCGCCCTCCAGGCCGAGCAGTACCGCCTTGGGCGTGCCGTGGCCGTGGCCGGTGGCGCCGAGCGAGCCGTACAGCTCGGCGCGGACGCCGGCGACGGAGTCCAGCAGCTCCTCGTTGCGAAGGCGGCGGGCGAACATGCGGGCCGCGCGCATCGGGCCGACCGTGTGGGAGCTCGACGGGCCGATGCCGATCGAGAACAGGTCGAAGACCGAGATGGCCACGGGGACTCCTCAGAACGGGGGTGGTGCAGAGGGTGGTGCTTCGGGCGGGGCGCCGTGCCCGCTTGTGGCGGGCACGGCGCCCCCGAACAGGCCGGGTGCTACTTGTTCAGACCCGGGTACAGCGGGTGCTTGTCGGCCAGGGTCTTCACCCGGGCCTTGAGGGCCTCCGCGTCGTAGGACGGCTTCAGCGCCTCGGCGATCACGTCCGCGACCTCGGCGAAGTCCTCGGTCGTGAAGCCCCGGGTGGCCAGGGCCGGCGTACCGATGCGCAGACCGGAGGTCACCATCGGCGGACGCGGGTCGTTCGGGACGGCGTTGCGATTGACCGTGATGCCGACCTCGTGGAGGCGGTCCTCGGCCTGCTGCCCGTCCAGCTCGGAGTCGCGCAGGTCGACCAGGACCAGGTGGACGTCCGTGCCGCCGGTCAGGACGGAGACGCCCGCCGCCTTCGCGTCGTCCCGCACCAGGCGCTCGGCCAGGATGCGGGCACCCTGCAGCGTACGGCCCTGGCGCTCCTTGAAGTCCTCGCTCGCGGCGACCTTGAAGGCGACGGCCTTGGCGGCCACCACGTGCTCCAGCGGGCCCCCCTGCTGACCGGGGAAGACGGCGGAGTTGATCTTCTTGGCCAGCTCGGCCGTGGAGAGGATCACACCGCCGCGCGGGCCGCCCAGCGTCTTGTGCGTGGTGGTGGTCACCACGTGGGCGTGCGGGACCGGGTTCGGGTGCAGGCCCGCCGCGACCAGACCGGCGAAGTGCGCCATGTCGACCATCAGGTACGCGCCGACCTCGTCCGCGACCTTGCGGAAGGCGGCGAAGTCCAGCTGCCGCGGGTACGCGGACCAGCCGGCCACGATCAGCTTCGGCCTGGTCTCCTTGGCGAGGCGCTCCACCTCGGCCATGTCGACCTGGCCGTCCTCACCGACGTGGTACGGGACGACGTTGTAGAGCTTGCCGGAGAAGTTGATCTTCATGCCGTGGGTCAGGTGCCCGCCGTGGGCGAGGTTCAGACCCATGATGGTGTCGCCGGGCTTGAGCAGCGCGAACATCGCGGCCGCGTTGGCCTGGGCGCCCGAGTGCGGCTGCACGTTGGCGTGCTCGGCGCCGAAGAGCGCCTTGACCCGGTCGATGGCGATCTGCTCGACCACGTCGACGTGTTCGCAGCCGCCGTAGTAGCGGCGGCCGGGGTAGCCCTCGGCGTACTTGTTGGTGAGGACCGAGCCCTGGGCCTCCATGACCGCGACCGGGGCGAAGTTCTCCGAGGCGATCATCTCGAGGGTGGACTGCTGGCGGTCCAGCTCGGCGTCGACGGCGGCGGCGACGTCGGGGTCGAGCTCGTGCAGGGACGTGTTCAGAAGGGACATGTGGTCCGTGACTCCTCAGCCGGCGGTGAAGGCGGTGTACTCGTCGGCGGAGAGCAGGTCGGCCGGCTCGTCCGTGATCCGCACCTTGAACAGCCAGCCGCCCTCGAAGGGCGCGGAGTTCACCAGCGACGGGTCGTTGACGACGTCCTCGTTGATCTCGGTGATCTCGCCGGAGACGGGGGAGTACAGGTCGGAGACCGACTTGGTGGACTCCAGTTCGCCGCAGGTCTCGCCCGCGGACACCGCGTCGCCGACCTCGGGGAGCTGGACGAAGACGACGTCACCGAGCGCGTTGGCCGCGTGCTCCGTGATGCCGACCGTCGAGGCGCCGTCCTCGGCGCCCGACAGCCACTCGTGCTCCTTGCTGTAGCGCAGCTGCTGGGGGTTGCTCATGGCCTGGATTCTCCTGTACGCGGGAAGGTGCTGATGAACGGGGGACCGCTGACACCACCGGTGAGCAGCGGAGACGTGCGCGCGGCCGGGGACGGCCGCGACCGGTGTCCCTCTACTGTCTACTTCTGGCGCTTGTAGAACGGCAGCGCCACGACCTCGTACGGCTCGTGGCTGCCCCGGATGTCCACGCCGACACCCGCGGTGCCCGGCGCGGCGTGCGCGGGGTCGACGTACGCCATGGCGATCGGCATGCCCAGCGTCGGGGACGGGGCACCCGAGGTGACCTCGCCGATCACCTCGCCGCCCGCGACGACCTGGTACCCGGCGCGCGGCACCCGGCGGCCCTCGGCGACCAGGCCGACCAGGACACGGGGCGGGTTCTGCTCCGACCGGGAAGCGGCCTCGGCCAGCGCGGCGCGCCCGACGAAGTCGCCCTCCTTCTCGAACTTGACCACCCGGCCGAAACCGGCGTCGAAGGGCGTCAGGGCGGTCGACAGCTCGTGCCCGTACAGCGGCATGCCCGCCTCCAGGCGGAGCGTGTCCCGGCAGGACAGTCCGCACGGGACCAGCCCGGCGCCCTCACCGGCACTGGTCAGCGCCTGCCACAGCGCCACGGCGTGCTCCGGCTTCACGAACAGCTCGAAGCCGTCCTCGCCGGTGTAGCCCGTGCGCGCGATGAGCGCCGGGACACCCGCGACCGTGCCGGGCAGGCCCGCGTAGTACTTCAGGCCGTCCAGGTCGGCGTCGGTCAGCGACGCGAGGATCTTGGAGGACTCGGGGCCCTGCACGGCGAGCAGCGCGTACGCGTCGCGGTCGTCGCGGACCTCGGCGTCGAAGCCGGCGGAGCGCTCGGTCAGCGCGTCCAGGACCACCTGGGCGTTGGAGGCGTTGGCGACCACCATGTAGTGGGGAGTGGCGGCGCCGGCCTCGTCCAGGCGGTAGACGATCAGGTCGTCCAGGATGCCGCCGTCCTCGCGACAGACCATGGTGTAGCGGGCGCGGCCCGGCTTCACGGTGCCGATGTTGCCGACCAGCGCGAAGTTCAGCAGTTCGGTCGCCTGCGGACCGGTGACGGTGATCTCGCCCATGTGCGAGAGGTCGAAGAGTCCGGCCCGGGAGCGCACGGCGAGGTGCTCGTCCCGCTCGGAGCCGTAGCGCAGGGGCATGTCCCAGCCCGCGAAGTCGGTCATCGTCGCACCCAGCGCGCGATGCGTGGCATCGAGCGCGGTACGGCGGAGTTCGGTACTGCTCATCGGTCGTTCGTCTCCCAGGACAGGACGTGGCGAGGTCGATCCTCCCCATCTGTCATCGGAACCTGAGAGGTTCGCCACGACCACCGGTCCACGGTGGCCAGGACTTGCACCTTGGGTGGGGCAGCCGTCGAGCGGCGGCCCGCTTTTCAGATGTGCCTCGCCCGCGCGGTAACGGGGCCTGAGAGATTCAAGGGAGGGACTTGCTCCTTCGGCGCCCCGGCGACGACCGGGGACTCTCCCGCGC
>NZ_BAABCQ010000294.1:0-4946 GCF_039539045.1 Streptomyces marokkonensis | reverse complement strand
GCAAGGGCTGGGGCAAGGCCGAGTTAGCCCGGCGCATGCGAGAACGCGGGGCGGAGCTGGGCGTGCCGCTGGCGACCAACCGGACGACGGTCTGGAAGTGGGAGCAGGGGCAGGCCCCTGACGCGGACGCTCAACGGGTGCTCGCCGACCTGCTGGGCATCCCCGAGGACCACGTACGTTCGACTGCCTGGCCCCGATGGCTACCGGCCTGGGAGTCGACGGCCCTGGCGTCCCCGTGGACTCCGGTCGGCACCGTGAAGGTATTCGCTGATCTGGTCAGGAGCGGTCACATGGATCGTCGGGGATTCCTGTCCATCACCGGCGTCGCGCTGACGGGCGTCGCAGCCAACTGGGCAGCCGCACCAGCGGCGTTCGCCTCGGCAATCGACGGCGACCGCGTCACCGACGCGATGGTGACCACCATCGAAGCGCGCGTGGACACCCTCCGCACGCTCGACGACCAGATGGGCGGCGCACGCCTCCTGGACCAGTCCACCAGCGACCTCGCACTGATCACCAGCCTTCTCGGCCATGGCCGCTACACCGACGCCATCGAGCACCGCCTGTACGCCACCGCCGCCCGCGTGTCGTACCTCGCCGGATGGATGGCCTACGACAAGGGCCTCCGCTCCCTCGGCCAGCGCTACTACGTCGGCGCCCTCCGCAGCGCCCATAGCGCGAAAGACGACGGCTTCGGCGCCTTCATCCTGGCCGAAATGGGCGTCCACATCTCCGACTCCGGCGACACGGCCGCACGCGTGAAGTTGATCGACACCGCCATCAGCAACGCCCCGTCGGCCCTCCCACCTGCAGCGACCTCGTACCTCTACCTCCACCAGGCCGAAGCCCTGTCCCGAGACACCCAGCACGAGGCGGCCGGCAAGTCCCTCAACCGGGCCTACGACCTGTGGGGCACGCACCGCGAAGGCGACCGCCCTGACTGGCTCGGCTGGTACGGCGAGGCCCAGCTCAAGTCCACCGAGGGCAAGATCATGCTCCGCTCCGGCTTCCCCGAGCGAGCGACCAGTGCCCTCGCGGTGGCAGTGGACCAAGCAGTACCGCGAGACCGAGCTGTCCGGTCCGGCCGCCTCGCCACGGCACGGCTCGCCGCCCGGGACCTGGACGGCGCCTTGGACGCCGCCAACCTCGGCCTGGAGCTGCTGGAGAACCGCGTCCGCTCCGACCGGGCGCACGTCCGTCTGACCAAGTTCAGCAACTACCTCGACCCGCACTCCGCGGTGCCGGCCGTACGGGAGTTCCGCAACCGTCTCCGAGCTCTCCCCGCTGCTGTCTGACGGCACGGAATTACCGAATGCCCCCGCCCCCAGTCCGGGCACCGTGCCGGGGCGAGGCCGAGGGCTTGCGCATCCTCGTGCGATCACCCGGCCCACTCGCCAGCGACCGCAAGGAGTGACCGACCGCGCAAGCATGAGCGAGTGCCACGTGCGACTTCTCATGGTTCAGCCGCACACTGATCCGACCAGCTCGGCACCCGGAAGACGCACGTACACCGGCCCTCGAGCGTCGCTCGACCACTGGACGGGAATCAAGGTCACCGTGGGGTGAGGTACCCCTCTGCATGGGTGCTCACTGAGGAGGCGGGGACAGTTCCTGGACGCTACCCGCTAACGACATCCCGCGTCAGTGCCCGGCGCTATCGTTGAGGCACTCAGCTTGAGTTTTACCCCTTGTGACGCTGCTGTCACGCACTGGCACGCAAAGGATGGGCGCCGAAGGATGGACAGGTCACGCGTACACCTCACCACGGGATCGCGGTCAGGCTCTGGGCTCGGCGCTGGCAAGGGGGTGGCGTGCTAGTGGCCCTCAAGAAGTCGGACCTGTACAGCTCCCTGTGGCGGAGCTGCGACGAGCTGCGCGGCGGCATGGATGCCAGCCAGTACAAGGACTACATCCTGACGCTGTTGTTCGTGAAGTACGTGACGGACAAGGGCAAGTCCGATCCGAACTCCCTGATCGACGTCCCCGCCGGCGGGTCCTTCGACGACATGATCGCCCTCAAGGGCGATAAGGAGATCGGCGACAAGATCAACAAGATCATCGGCAAGCTCGCCGAGGCCAACGGGCTTGAAAAGGTCATCGACCTGGCCGACTTCAACGACGAGGAAAAGCTCGGCAAGGGCAAGGAGATGCAGGATCGCCTCTCCAAGCTAGTGACGATCTTTGCTGACCTGGACTTCCGCGGTAGCCGCGCTGAGGGCGACGACCTGCTCGGCGACGCCTACGAGTACCTGATGCGGCACTTTGCCACTGAGTCGGGTAAGTCGAAGGGCCAGTTCTACACCCCGGCCGAGGTCTCGCGCGTACTCGCCAAGGTCGTCGGCATCGGACCTGGCACCCGCCAGGACCACACGGTCTACGACCCCACCTGCGGATCGGGCTCGCTTCTCCTCAAAGTGGCTGACGAGGCACCGCGCAGCATCACCATTTACGGCCAGGAGAAAGACAACGCCACCTGGGCGCTGGCCAAGATGAACATGATCCTCCACGGCAACGAGGACGCAGACATTCTGAAGGGTGACACGATCACCAGCCCGCAGTTCACTGCGGGAAGGCAGCTGCGGACCTTCGACTTCGCCGTCGCCAACCCGCCGTTCTCGACTAAGTCGTGGAGTAATGGACTAGAGAATGACTACGGTCGCTTCGAGTTGGGCCGGCCCCCGGAGAAGAACGGCGACTACGCCTTCCTGCTGCACATCCTCAAGTCACTGAAGAGCGGCGGCAAAGCTGCGGTCATCTTGCCGCACGGTGTGCTGTTCCGCAGTGGTGCCGAAGCAATCATCCGCAAGGAGTTGCTGCGCCGTGGCTACATCAAGGGGATCATCGGCCTGCCCGCGAACCTCTTCTACGGCACCAACATTGCGGCCTGCATCATGATCCTCGACAAAGAGAACGCCCAGGCACGCACCGGCGTCTTCATGATTGACGCCTCCAAAGGCTTCGTCAAGGACGGAAATAAGAACCGTCTTCGTAGCCAGGACATCCACAAGATCGTCGACGTCTTCAACAGGCAGATCTCCATCAAGCGCTACTCGCGCATGGTGTCGCTCCACGAGATCGCCGACCCGAAGAACGACTACAACCTCAACATCTCGCGCTACATCGATTCGTCTGAACCTGAGGACATCCAGGACCTCCACGCGCACCTGCATGGTGGAATCCCGGACCGCGACGTAGACGCACTCAGCGGGTACTGGGAGGCGTTCCCTAGCCTCCGCGGCACGCTGTTCATGGGAAACCGCTCCGGTTACAGCGACCTTGCGGTCGGCGTGACCGAGGTGCAACAGAGCATCCTGGACTCCGACGAATTTCAGAAGTTCGCTAATGAAGTGCGCAGCCAGGTGGACGACTGGTTCACCACCCACCGTCCCATCCTCCAGGCACTCGATGCCGACACCCTCCCGAATGATCTGATCGCCCAGATCAGCGATGATCTGCTGGCTCGATTCAAAAACACTCCGCTACTCGACGAGTACGACGTCTACGAGCAGCTCATGACCTACTGGCACGGCGTGATACACGACGACGTCTTCCTCGTAATGAACGAGGGATGGCTTGACGCGGCGAAGCCTCGCAAGGCCATCGAGGACAAGGGGCGCAAGCTCTCCGAGACGCCGGATCTCATCGTTGGCTCGGGGCGCAGCGCTACCAAGTACAAGACGGATCTCATCCCGCCGGCGCTCGTCGTAGCTCGCTACTTTGCAAACGAACAGGCCGAGGTCGACGCGCTGAACGCCACAGCCGATGAAGCCAGCCGTGCTGTCGAGGACTACCTCGAAGAGCATGCCACTGAAGACGGCCTGCTCGCGGAAGCGATGGATGACGGCAAGATCTCAAAGGTTCTTGCTACGGCTCGGTTCAAGGTGGCCCGGCACGAAGGAACTGACCCAGAAGAGGTTAAGGCCCTCCGACATCTGATCAACCTGTATAACGACGAAGCCCTCGCCAAGAAGGCCGCCAAGGAAGCCCAGGCCGCACTCGATCTTGCGACTCTCAAGAAGTACGGCGACCTCACCGCGCACGAGATTAAACTGCTCGTCCTCGACGACAAGTGGCACGCGACGATCACGAAACGCGTTGCTGGGGAACTCAATGCGTTGGCGCTGGCTTTGGTAAGCCGAATCGAAGAGCTCGGCGAGCGCTACGGCGAGACACTCGGCAACCTTGAAGCGGAACTTTCCAAACTGGATCGCCTCGTCGCTATGCATCTGACGGATATGGGGGTCAAATGACAGCCGAACCGTCTACCGGCGCGCCTGATGACTGGAGGGAAGAACGCCTCAGAGACGTTGCGACGTTTGGCTCTGGAACAACTCCATCACGTGCGAGACAAGAGGAATATTTCAGTCACGGTAAACATTTGTGGGTAAAAACGCTAGATCTCAACAACTCGGTAATCTTGGCTACCCAGGAGAGGGTCACGGATCGAGCTCTGGAAGAGACTAGCCTAAAGATCTATCCTGCGGAGACCGTTCTGGTCGCGATGTACGGCGGGTATCAACAGATCGGCAGAACGGGCCTCTTGTCTGCACCTGCATCGGTTAATCAGGCGATCACTGCGGTAACTGCGGATCAACGCAAACTGCTCCCCGCATACCTATTGCACACTCTGAACTATCGCGTCGGGTATTGGCGGTCAGTCGCTAGTAGTAGCCGAAAGGATCCGAACATCACGGGCAGTGATGTCAAGGATTTCCCGATCCTTCTCCCTCGAATCTCCGAGCAAGAAGCGATCGCAGAAGCCGTATCGGACGTTGACCGCTTCATCGCTCAGCTTGAACGGGCCATTGCGAAGAAGAAGGCCATCGTACAGGGCATGCTGCAGCAGCTCTTGACGGGCAGGACGCGATTGCCCGAGTTCGACGACCCTTGGCGTGAAGCTCGACTGGGCAGCCTTTTGAAGCGGCCACCTCGATATGGAATTAATG
>NZ_BAABCQ010000293.1:0-5006 GCF_039539045.1 Streptomyces marokkonensis | reverse complement strand
AACACCACCGGAGCCACAACCGCCTCCGGCTCCTCGACCTCCGGCGCCTGCTCCAGGACCACGTGCGCGTTCGTGCCACTGATACCGAACGACGACACCGCCGCGCGGCGCGGTACGCCGGTCTCCGGCCAGGCGGCCTGCTCGGTCAGGAGCTCGACCGTGCCCTCGGACCAGTCCACGTGGGAGGACGGCTCGTCCACGTGCAAGGTGCGCGGGAGCACGCCGTGGCGCATCGCCTGCACCATCTTGATCACGCCCGCGACACCGGCGGCCGCCTGCGTGTGACCGATGTTCGACTTGACCGAGCCCAGCAGCAGCGGCCGGCCCTCCGGGCGCTCCTGCCCGTACGTCGCGAGCAGCGCCTGGGCCTCGATCGGGTCGCCGAGGCGGGTGCCCGTGCCGTGCGCGTCCACGGCGTCGACCTCCTCGGCGGTGACGCCCGCGTTGGCGAGGGCCTGGCGGATGACGCGCTGCTGGGAGGGGCCGTTGGGGGCGGTCAGGCCGTTGGACGCGCCGTCCTGGTTCACCGCGCTGCCGCGGACGACCGCGAGGACGTCATGGCCGTTGCGGCGGGCGTCCGAGAGACGCTCCACCAGGACCATGCCGACGCCCTCGGACCAGCCCGTGCCGTCGGCGGCCTCCGCGAACGGTTTGCAGCGGCCGTCGGGTGCCAGTCCGCGCTGGCGGCCGAACTCGATGAAGATGCCCGGGTCGGCCATGACGGTGACGCCGCCGGCCAGGGCCATCGTGCACTCGCCCGAACGGAGTGCCTGTACCGCGAGGTGCAGGGCGACCAGCGAGGAGGAGCACGCGGTGTCCACCGTGACGGCCGGGCCTTCCAGTCCGAACGTGTAGGCCACCCGGCCCGACACGACGCTGGTCGCGCTGCCGGTCAGGGCGTTGCCCTCGAAGCCCTCGGGCAGCTGGACCCCGGCTCCGTACCCGGACGAGGACGCGCCCGCGAACACTCCAGTCGCGCTCCCCCGCACGGTGGCCGGGTCGATGCCCGCGTACTCGAAGGCCTCCCAGGCGGTTTCGAGGAGCAGCCGCTGCTGCGGGTCCATGCCCAGGGCCTCACGCGGCGAGATCCCGAAGAAGCCCGGGTCGAAGTCGCCCGCTCCGGACAGGAAGCCACCCTCGCGCACGACGGTCATGCCGGTGTCCGCCGATACGACGGGGTTCAGCCGGGCGGCGTGCCAGCCGCGGTCCTCTGGGAACGCGGTGATCGCGTCGCCGTTGTCGAGCAGCAGCCGCCACAGCTCGTCGGGCGAGCGTACGTCGCCGGGGAACCGGCAGCTCATGCCGACGATGACGATGGGGTCGCCGTCGGCGGCGACCGCGGCGGGCGGCGTGCTCGTGGTCTCCGGGACGACGCCCAGGACCTCGGTCAGGAGGAAGGCCGCGAGCGCGGCGGGGGTGGGGTAGTCGAAGACGAGGGTCGCGGGCAGTCGCAGGCCCGGGACGCTCAGGGTCGCGTTGAGGCGGTTGCGCAGCTCGACGGCGGTCAGCGAGTCGATGCCCAGTTCCTTGAACTGCTTCTCCGCGCCCACCGTTTCGGGACCGGCGTGGCCGAGCACGGCGGCCGCCTGGGTGCGGACGAGTTCCAGCATCTCGCGGTCGCGCTCCTCCGGGGCGAGCCCGGCGAGTCGCTGTCCGAGCGTCGAGGCGCCCGCCGCGGCGGCCAGGGCCTTGCGCCGGCCGGGGGCGCGGACGAGCCCGCGGAACAGTCCCGGCAGCACGCCCGCGGTGGCCTGCGCCTGGAGGGCGGTGAGTTCCAGGGCGACGGGCAGCACGGCGGCCCGTGCGCCGTCCAGGGCCACATCGAAGAGGGCGAGGCCCTGCTCGTCGGTGAGCGGCAGGATGCCGGAGCGCATCATGCGGTCCACGTCGGCCGTGCCGAGCCGGCCGAGCATGCCGTCCGCCGAGGCCCACGGGCCCCAGGCCAGTGAGGTGGCGGCCAGCCCGCGGGCCGTGCGCTGCTGGGCCAGACCGTCGAGGAAGGCGTTGGCGGCCGCGTAGTTGGCCTGGCCGGGGCCGCCGAGGACGCCGGCCGTGGAGGAGAAGGTGACGAACAGGGACAGGTCGCGGTCTGCGGTCAGTTCGTGCAGGTGGGCAGCGCCGTCGACCTTGGGACGCAGTACCGTGTCGAGCCGCTCGGGCGTCATCGACGCGACCACTCCGTCATCGAGCACCCCGGCGGCGTGCACCACGCCGGTCAGCGGCCGCTCCTCGGGGATCGCGGCGAGGACCGCCGAGAGCGCATCACGGTCGGTGACGTCGCAGGCGGCGAGCACCACGTCGGCACCGGCCGACGTCAGTTCGTCCGCCAGTTCCCGCATGCCGGGCGCGGCCGCGCCGCGGCGGCCCACGAGCACCAGGCCGCGTACGCCGTGCTCGGCCACGAGGTGGCGTGCCACCAGGGCGCCGAGCGCGCCCGTGGCGCCGGTGACGAGCACCGTCCCGTGCCGCTCCGCGGGCTCGGGCACGGTCAGGACGACCTTGCCGACGTGACGGGCCTTGGCGAGGTAACGGAACGCCTCCGGGGCATGGCGCACGTCCCACGTACGGATCGGAAGCGGCTTGAGCGCACCGCTCTCGAAGAGCGCGAGGACCTCGGTCAGCAGTTGGCCGATCCGCTCGGGTCCGGCCTCGATCAGGTCGAACGCCTGGTAGGCGACGCCGGGGAACGCCTCGGCCACCGCGGGTGCGTCACGGATGTCGGTCTTGCCCATCTCCATGAACCGGCCGCCGCGCGGCAGTAGCCGCAGCGAGGCGTCCACGAACTCCCGGGCGAGGGAGTCCAGGACGACGTCGACGCCGCGTCCTTCGGTGGCGTCGAGGAACCGGCTCTCGAAGTCGAGGGTGCGGGACGAGGCGATGTGGGCGTCGTCGAGCCCGAGGGAACGCAGCACGTCCCACTTGCCGGTGCTCGCCGTACCGTAGACCTCGGCCCCCAGGTGCCGGGCGAGCTGCACGGCGGCCATGCCGACGCCGCCGGCCGCGGCGTGCACGAGGACGGACTCACCGGGCCGCAGTCCCGCCAGGTCGACCAGCGCGTAATAGGCGGTCGTGAAGACGACCGGGGCCGAGGCCGCTTCGGTGAACGACCAGCTGTCCGGGATCCGCGCCAGGGTGCGGCGGTCAGTCACCGCCACCGGGCCGAACCCGCCGGAGAAGAGTCCCATGACGCGGTCGCCGGCCGCGAGTCCGGTGACGCCGGGGCCGACCTCGAGGACCACACCGGCGCCCTCGATACCCATGGTGGCGTCGCCGGGGTACACGCCGAGTGCGATCAGTACGTCGCGGAAGTTGACGCCCGCGGCGCGTACGCCGACCCGGACCGCTCCGGGGGCGAGTGGCCCGGCGGCGTCGGGGCACGGGGTCAGGGCGAGGTTCTCCAAAGTGCCCTTCTCCGTGATATCGAGCCGCCACGGCCCGTCGCCGGCCGGGGACACCAGGGCGCCGTCGGACGTCACGCGGTCGAGTCGCGGCACGAGGACGTCGCCTGCCCGCAGAGCCAGTTGGGGCTCGCCCGTGGCCAGCGCCGTGGTCAGCACGGCGTACGAGTCGTCGTGTGCGTCGAGGTCGACCAGGACCAGGCGGCCTGGGTTCTCGGATTGCGCCGAGCGGATCAGTCCCCAGGCGGCGGCACCCGCCAGGTCGGACACTTCGTCCTCACCACTCGCTGCGACGGCGCCGCAGGTCGCGACGACGAGCGGGGTGTCGTCGGTGAAGCGCGTGTCGGCCAGCCACTCCTGGATCAGCACCAGCAGCTCCTGGACGCCGCGGCGCACACCGCTCGCCAGATCGACCGCCGCCTCGGAGGCGTGCAGGACGACGACGGCGTCGACGTCCTGGGTCACGGAGGCCAAATCCCGGGCTCCTTCGGCACCGTGGGGCACCGCCCAGTCCGCGTTGCCGAGCACCGCCCACCGCCGGGCGGGCTCCTCCGCGGCCGGCGGTGACACGGCCAACTGCGACCAGGCGAGGTGGAACAACTGGTCCGGCTCGGTGCCGGGCGCCGCCAACTGTTCGGCGGACACCGGGCGCAGCACCAGGGAGTCCACGCGGGCCACGGGTGCCCCGGTGCCGTCGGCGACCTCCAGGCCGACGCCCGATGCGGTGGGGGTGATCCGCACCCGCAGCGCGGCGGCACCCACCGCGTACAGCGACACTCCGGACCAGGCGAAGGGCAGACCGACACCGCCGGCCTCGCCGACGTTCTCCCCGCCTGCGTTCTCTGCACCGTGCAGGCCCAGCGCGTGCAGGGCGGAGTCGAGCAGCGCGGGGTGGAGCCCGAACCGGTCGGCGTCCGCACCGTCGGGCAGCGCGACCTCGGCGAAGATCTCCTCGCCGCGCCGCCATGCCGCGCGCAGCCCCTGGAACACCGGCCCGTAGCCGTAGCCACGCTCCGCCAGGTTTTCGTAGTGACCCTCGACGGCAACGGGGACGGCGTCACGCGGCGGCCACACGGCCGGCTCTCCGTCAACGGCGGCCGTGCCGGCGACGGCATCGGCCGACGTCAGCATGCCTGCCGCGTGCTGCCGCCATGGCGCCTCGTCGTCTCCCTCGGCGGGCCGCGAGTGCAGGGCGACGGAACGTCGCCCGTCCGCGTCCTCCGCACCGACCGTCACCTGAACCGCGACTCCGCCGCGTTCGGGCAGCACCAGCGGCGCCTGCAACGTCAGCTCTTCGAGGACACCGCATCCGAGGCGCTCGCCGGCCTGCAGAGCCAGCTCCACGTAGGCCGTGCCCGGCAGGAGGACCGAACCGAGGACGACGTGATCACCGAGCCAGGGATGCGACTGGAGCGACAGCCGCCCCGTCATGGCCAGCCCGTCCGCCTCGGCGAGCGTCATCACCGCACCGAGCATCGGGTGCCCCACCGACCGCAGCCCGAACGCGGTCGCGTCACCGGCCCACACCGCCGCGGCGGGCCAGAAGTGGTCACGCTGGAAGGCGTAGGTGGGCAGGTCGACGCGGCGGGCGCCCGTGCCGGCGAAGTA
>NZ_BAABCQ010000292.1:0-5048 GCF_039539045.1 Streptomyces marokkonensis | reverse complement strand
GTTCAACCCGGCCGTGGCCGACGAGAGGTACGCACCGGCGCTGCACAAGAAGAACCGCTGCAGGACCCGACCCGAAACAGTTCCGCGGGTGCCATGCTTTCGCCATGACATTCACCCGCACAGGCGATGAATCACGCATGGAAATCAGAGAGTCGGAGTTCGAGTCCCGGGCCCGTGTGGCGGCTCTCCTGGACCGCTATCTGATCTCGCTCGACCAGGAGGAGCTCGACGCCCACTGGGCGGCGGACCTGTTCACAGCGGACGCGGTCGTGGCCTTCCCGATCAGCCGGCACGAAGGCATCGAGGGGATGGCCGACTACCACGCCACCGCGCTGTCGGCGTTCGCCGCCACCATGCACCTGGGCTCGCCCGCCGTCGTCGAGGTGCGCGACGGCACGGCGACCCTGCGCGCCAACCTGATGTCCACTCATGTCCACCATGCCGCGGCGCCGGACGGTGCGCCGCGGCTCTTCACCACGGGGACGTCGGTCCGGGGCGGCGCCCGGCGCACAGCGCTCGGCTGGCGGCTGGCGGAGCTGACCTTCCGCCTCGTGTGGTCCCAGGGCAGCCCGCCCTCACCGGCCTAGGGCATGTCCGCAATGTCGGTGAGTTCTTGGCCCGTTCGTGGTGCGACGTCATGAAGTGAGCGATCAGGCTTGGGCGGTGATCGGGCCGTTGCCGGCTCCGCCTCGGATGGGTCGTCCGGTGCGGGACCGGCGGCAGATCCTCAACGGGATCCTGTGGCAGCTGTCCACGGGTGCTGCCTGGCGGGTCCTGCCGCAACGGTACGGGCTGTGGAAGGCGGTCTACGAACGGTTCCGCCGCTGGTCGGCGGACGGAACCTGGGACCGGCTCCTGGCTCACGTCCAGCAGCACTCCGACGCGGTCGGTGAGGTCGACTGGTCGATCGTGTGCGTCGACTCGACGGCCGTGCGGGCCCACCAGCACGCGGCCGGGCCCGAAAAGGTGGCCCTGGACCGGCGAAGCGCTCGGCCGGTCCCGCGGCGGGCTGAGCACGAAGATCCACCTTGCCTGCGACGGGCAGGGCCGGTCCCTCGCGTTCACGATCACGGGCGGGGACGTCAACGACTGCACCCAGTCCGAGCCGGTCATGGCCCGCATCGCGATCAAGCGGGTGCGGGCCCGGCCGGCCCCGCACCCGGCCCGACCGGGTGACCGGCGGCAAGGGCTACTCGTCCCGCAGGATCCGCGCCTGCCTGCGCAGACGCGGTATCGCCTGCACCATCCCCGAACGCACCGACCAGATCAAAGGACGCCGACGACGCGGAGAAACACTCTGCCGCCTCGACGCACCGCCTGCCGACGCCGCAACGTCGTCGAACGCTGCTTCAACCGGCTCAAGCAGAACAAGGCCCTCGCCACCCGCTACGACAAACGCGCCCGCCACTACAAAGCCCTCGTCACCCTCGCCTGCCTACGTTCTCCGGCTCCCCACCGACATTGCGGACACCCCCGTGGCACGCACGGCGCCGCCGCCCCGGTACCCGCGTACCGGGGCGGCGGCGCCGCTTCGTCAGACGTTGAGGCTCAGCACACGGTCGACGGTGATCTCGATGACCACCCGGCCGGGGCGGTCGGGCGGTGCCGACCAGTACCGGCGCGCATACCGGGCCACTCCCGCGGTCATGCGCTGCGGGTCCCGCGTCACCTGCGCCGTGCCTTCCAGCGTGACCCAGCAGAAGCCGTCCACCTGACACAGCGCCACCCGGCTGCCGGGAGCAGCGAGCAGGTTGCGCGCCTTGCGCGACGACGCCACCGTCAGCACCCTGGCCAGCCCCGCCTCCGCGTCCCACGTGAAGCGCACCGGCGCCACGTGGGGAGCTCCGGCGGACCGCATCGTGGTGAACGTCGCCACGAACCGGGCGTCGTTCAAGAACGCCTCGACCGACTCGGACACCGTCACGGCAGCGGGGTGTCGCGAAGGGAGCGTCATCTCCTGTGCGTCCTAACTCTCGGTGGAAGGGCAGCTGCCCCGCCCTCGCAGAGGAGCGCGGGTCGCCGTCGTCCGCGCGGGGTGTTCGACTGCTGACACGCCGCACTTGTCGCCGCCGATCGGCCTTTCAGCGCGGGGAGGTCGAGCTCACCGGTCGGCCACTGGGCATGCGTGAGACCGTACAGCCGGGGGCGGGCCCGGGAAATGGCCGTCCACCCGGGCTCCGCCCGCACTCGAACGGGACACCGGGGCTTGCCGACCGGGAAGGCCGGCAAGCCCCGGGTTTGCGGGCCGAGCGGGTCGGGGGATTTTCCCCGCCCGGCCCACGACTGCGGGTCCCGGTCCGGAGGCTCAGACGCGAGCGTCCTTGCGGGCTGCGGCCGGCACCGGCGGTGCCGCCGCCTTCGCCGCCGGCCGCCGGGGCATCCACCAGTTGGCCTTGCCGCACAGCTCCATGACGGCCGGGACGAGCACCAGCCGGACGACCGTGGCATCGATGAGCACGGCCACCGCCATGCCCAGACCCATCTGCTTGGCCGCGACGTCCGGCCCGAGCAGAGGGGTCACGAAGACCGCGATCATGATGGCGGCCGCGGCCGTGATGACCTTCGCCGTGCGCGCCAGGCCGCGCGCGACCGCGCGGCGGGTGTCGCCGGTGCGCTCGTACTCCTCGCGGATCCGGGAGATGAGGAAGACCTCGTAGTCCATCGACAGTCCGAACAGGAGCGGGAACATCATCAGCGGCACCCAGGTCGTGATCGGCATGTCGGTGGTGAACCCGAGCGCGGATCCCAGCCAGCCCCACTGAACGATGGCGACCAGCACGCCGTAGGCGGCGCCGATCGACAGCAGGTTCAGCACAGCCGCCTGCAGCGCGATCGTCACGGACCTGACCAGGGCGACCACCAGTACCAGCGACATCAGGATCACGATCGTGATCATCAGGGGCAGGTTCGCACCGATGTCGTCGGCGAAGTCGATCGAGCTGGCATTCGGGCCGCCGATGTGGACGTTCTCGCCGCCGGCCGCGGGCACGACGTCGTCACGCAGGCGGTGCACCAGCTCGACCGTCGCCTCGGCCTGCGCGTTGGTCTCCGGGAAGGCCATGAAGGTCACGGCGTGCCCGTCCTCGCTGGTCAGCGGCGGCGAGACGTGGGCGACGCCGTCCGCCTCCGCCACCGCCGCGATGACGGGGCCGAGGTCGGAGGGCCCGGATCCGGTTTCGGCGGCGAAGACCAGCGGGGCTGCGTAGCCGGGGCCGAATCCCTCGGAGAGGATCCGGTAGGCGGTGTAGCTGCTGCGGTCGTGCGGCTGGACGCTGGCGTCGGGCAGGCTGAAGCGCATCGAGAGCGTGGGAGCGGCCAGGACCAGCAGGCCCACGGTCGCCAGGACCGCGGACACGACGGGTTTGCGCTGCACCGCCGCGGCCCACCGCTCGGCGGGACGGCGACGCTCCCTGGACAAAGCCTTCTGCGACCGCCGCCGGGACGACCGACGCGGCAGGCGCAGCGAGTTGATCCGGCGGCCCGTGAAGCCCAGCAGCGCCGGCAGCAGGCTGACCGCCGCGAGCATCGTCACCAGCACGGCCACGGACGCACCGATCGCCACCCCGGTCATCATCTGCTGGCCCATCACCATCAGGCCGAGCAGCGCGACCACCACTGTCGTCCCGGCGAACAGAACGGCACGGCCCGCCGTGGCGACGGCGTTGACGGTGGCGTTCTCCGGATCGGCGCCGCTCTCGAGGCCCTCCCGGTAGCGGGTCACGATGAACAGGGCGTAGTCGATGCCGACGCCGAGACCGATGAGCACCGCGACGAGCGAGGTGAAGTCCGGCGAGGGAACCACGTGCCCCACGAGCTTGAGCAGGGCCATGCCTGCCACGATGGCCAGCACCGCGGTCAGGATCGGCAGCCCCATCGCCACGAGCGAGCCGAAGGCGATGAACAGGATGACCGCGGCGGCCAGCAGGCCCACTCCCTCGGCCCCGCCCTGCGCCGGCGTCTCGGCCTCCTGGACCTTCTGTCCGTCCAGGGCCAGGGTCACGCCCTGGCCGGAGGCTCGCTCGACTGCCTCCAGCAGGGGTTCGATGTCGGTCTTCTTCGCGTCCTCGTCGGTCAGCGGGACCGTGGTGCGGGCGATGCGACGATCCTTCGTCACCAGGTCCCGGTCCTGATAGGGCGAGACCACCGGTCCGGTGACAGGCGAGTCGGTCAGCTCGGTCAGCGCTTTCTCGATCTTCGCGCGAGCGGCGGGGCCGTCGATCCCGCTGTCCGTCCTGATCGCCAGGGTGAGCGTGTCCCCCTGGCGCTCGGGGAAGTGCTTCTCGATCAGCGTCTGCGCCTTGCCCGAGCCGGAGTCCGAGCCCGAAGCGCCGTTGTCGGACGGGGCACCGTAGCCGAAGCCGATGAACGCCACGGCGATGACGCCGACGATCCAGGCCGGCAGCACGAGCCACCGCCGTCGAAAGCAGAACCGGGCGAGTCTCGCCAGAGGCCCGTCAGTTCCGGAAGCAGGGGTTGTCACCATGCGCTCCTCACGTCCCTTGTGGCACGTACACCCACACAAATGGAACTCTTGTTCGATTCAAGGGGTGCGGAGCACCCTTGATGCCCAGGACGGCTGGGGGGGGAGCCCCGGGATCAGCCCCAGGTCTTGCCCGCGGGCTCCTTGATGATGCGGTTGATCCGGTTGAAGAAGTTGGTCATGGCGATCTCGAGATTGATCGCGCCGATCTGTTCCTCGGTGAAGGTGTCGGCGACGTCGTCCCAGATCTGATCCGTCACGCCCGCCGCACCGTCCTGGATACGGGTGGCCCCCTCGGCCAGGGCGAGGGCGGCCCGCTCCTCGTCGGTGTAGAAGGGCGCCTCGCGCCAGGCGGCCACATTGTGCAGCCGTTCGTCCGTCTCACCGTTCTTCTTCGCCGACGAGACCGCGGCGAAGACGCACGGTGCACACCCGTTGATCTGGCTCGTGCGCAGGTGGACCAGCGTCAGCAGCTGCTGGTCAACTCCGCCGGCGGCGATCGCCTTGTAAAGGTGCTGGATTGCCGTGTAAACGTCGGGGCTCAGCTTGCTGTTCATTCGAGCTTCCA
>NZ_BAABCQ010000291.1:0-5115 GCF_039539045.1 Streptomyces marokkonensis | reverse complement strand
GATTATTGCCAGCTCCGGGGCGATCACGGCGTGCTACTGTCGTTGGAAGTTGCAGTTGTGGTTGCCTGAAGGTTTTTTCCGACGGGGTGATCATCACGGCGACCGGAGTTCACACAGGGTGGGCTCCGAGCACCGTACCGAAGGAGAAAATTATGGCTACCGGAACCGTGAAGTGGTTCAACGCCGAAAAGGGCTTCGGCTTCATCGCGCAGGACGGGGGCGGCCCCGACGTCTTCGTGCACTACTCCAACATCAACGCCCAGGGCTACCGCGAGCTGCTCGAAGGTCAGAAGGTCACCTTCGACATCGCGCAGGGCCAGAAGGGCCCGACGGCCGAGAACATCGTTCCCGCCTGACGCTCACGCATACTTCGCAGCTGGGGCCCGCGCCTAGGGGTGCGGGCCCCAGCTCGCCGCGTTTCCGGGCGCACAGCGCCCTGCGGGGTTCCGACTTTCTCCCCGCGCGTTCAATTCTCTCGTTTTCATCAATTCTCTCGGTCCGCTCGGCTCTCTACGCCGAAACCGGCCGGGGCCGGCTCGTTCTTGCGATTCCCTGCGCCGCTCTTTTGCTGCGGGTCTCCCTTGATACGTGCCATATCAAGGAAGGTTCCCCATGAACCGCGTACGCACCAACGACCGTCGACGTTCCGGCGGTGGCGGCCCCCGCCGCTCCCAGACCTCCGGTCGCCGGCCGGCCGCCCCCCAGGGCGGCGAGTTCGCTCTGCCGAAGACGATCACGCCGGCGCTGCCCGCCGTCGAGTCGTTCGCCGAACTCGACATGCCGGCCCGCCTGCTGACCGCGCTCGCGGGCGAGGGAGTGACCAGCCCGTTCCCGATCCAGGCGGCGACCCTGCCGAACTCCCTGGCCGGCCGCGACGTACTCGGCCGCGGCCGCACCGGCTCGGGCAAGACGCTCGCCTTCGGCCTCGCCCTGCTGGCCCGTACGGCCGGGCAGCGCGCCGAGCCGCGACGTCCGCTCGCCCTCGTCCTCGTACCCACCCGTGAGCTGGCCCAGCAGGTCACCGACGCGCTCGCCCCGTACGCCCGTTCCCTGGGCCTGCGGTCGGCCACCGTGGTCGGCGGCATGTCGATCGGCCGACAGGCCGGCGCGCTGCGGGGCGGCGCGGAGCTCGTCGTCGCGACGCCCGGACGGCTCAAGGACCTCATCGACCGGGGCGACTGCCACCTCGGCGACGTCGCCATCACCGTCCTGGACGAGGCCGACCAGATGACCGACATGGGCTTCATGCCCCAGGTCACCGCCCTGCTCGACCAGGTGCGTCCCGAGGGCCAGCGGATGCTGTTCTCGGCCACCCTGGACCGCAACGTCGACCGGCTGGTCCGCCGCTACCTGACGGACCCGGTGGTGCACTCCGTCGACCCGTCGGCCGGTGCCGTCACCACGATGGAGCACCACGTGCTGCACGTGCTGGACACCGACAAGCACCGCACGACCACCGAGATCGCGGCACGCGACGGTCGGGTGATCATGTTCCTCGACACCAAGCACGCCGTGGACCGGCTGGTGAAGCACCTGCTGAACAACGGCGTCCGCGCGGCGGGCCTGCACGGCGGCAAGTCCCAGCCGCAGCGCACGCGGACCCTCGCCCAGTTCAAGGACGGACACGTGACGGCCCTGGTGGCGACCAACGTCGCGGCCCGTGGCATCCACGTCGACAACCTCGACCTGGTCGTCAACGTCGACCCGCCCAGCGACCACAAGGACTACCTGCACCGCGGCGGCCGCACGGCCCGCGCCGGCGAGTCCGGCAGCGTCGTCACCCTGGTGACCCCGGGTCAGCGGCGCGAGATGACCCGGCTGATGGCCTCGGCCGGCATCACCCCGCTGGTCACGCCGGTCCGTTCGGGCGAGGCGGAGCTGTCCCGCATCACCGGTGCCCAGGCACCGTCCGGTGTCCCGGTCGTCATCGCCGTACCGGTCGTGGAGCGCCCGCGCCGCGCCGCGTCCGGCGGGGGTTCCTCCTCCCGCGGCCGCCGCGGCCGCTCCGGGCAGGGCCGCACCGGCCAGGGCTCCACCCAGCAGCCCCGCTCCGGCCAGGGCCGCGGCGGCACCCAGGGCAGGCCGGCCGGCGAGGCCCCCCGCTCCCGCAGGCCGCGTCGCCAGTCCGCCGGTGGCTCGGCGGCCTAGGGTCCCGCGCACGGCCCTGCTCCAGACCAACCGCGAACGGCAATCCACCCGTCCCATCTCCCCCTTGTGGAGGCATCATGCGCTGTGTCATCGCCCGGTACCCGTTCGACCTCACCAAGGGTGGGGTGCTGGACTCGATGAAGGGCGTCACGCCCGAGCCCATCAAGGGTGAGTCCGTGACCATCGGCCGCCGCCGCTACCCCGTCAAGCAGGTGGGCGAGATCGTCACCCGGCAGGACCGCCGCGACTTCTCCAGCGGCGAGGTCACCCGGGCCATGACCCGCCTCGGCTTCACCTGCCACGCCGACCCCGAGATCGCGCCGGCTCCGGCACCCGCCGCCACGCCGGTCGAGACCGCGTCGGCGCTGCTCGGCGGTACGACGCCGCTGGACGTGTAGGCGCAGGGACGTGTGAGCAGAGGGCGGGGACGGAAGCGGAAGCTTCCGTCCCCGCCCTCTGCCATGTCTTCGCCGGGTTCCCACCGCGTCCCTTCCCGCGTCCCTTCCCGCGTCAGGACCGTTCCGTGGCCCCGACTTCCGACGGCACGGGCACGGCGCTCCGCGCGACCGAGGGCGAGGGCGAGGGCGAGTAACCCGGCACGACGTCCGGCGCGGGGTCCGGCACGATGCCCGGCACGAATTCCGGCGTGGATTCCGGCGTGCCTTCCGGCGCGGGGGTCACCGAGAAGGGCATGGGCACCCTCGAGGGTTCGCGGGGCGGGGTGGGGCTCGGTGAAGCCGTCGGCGCGGGGTCGGCGGGAACCGGGGCCAGCGGAACCGCCGGACGCGGCGGTGACGCGGGGGCCGTCCAATCCAGCGGCAGCGCGATCAGCACGGCGGCGGCGGTCCCGACGGCACCGGCCGCGGCGCGGAGCAGGCGCCGACGGGACGCCGCCCTGCGGACCGCCTCGTAACGGCCCGGCGGCGGGCTCAGGGAGTCGCTGCCCGAGCGCAGCACGACGAGCAGCGGATCGTTCCGGTCCCGGTCGTCCTGGCCGTCCTCAAGGCGTATGGTCAAGGCTTCTCCTCAGATGGACGCGGAGCAGTTCCCGGGCCGCGTGGAGATCGGCCTTGACGGTTCCTTCCTTGCGCCCGGTCAGCACGGACACCTCGCGGATCGGCATGTCAGCGTAGTAGTGGAGAAGGATCGGCACACGCAGTCGCTCCGGCAGAGACTGCACGAGCAGGCGCACCGAGGGGTCCGCCTGCTCGGGGTGCGGGCGCACGGCGACCTCCGCGGTGACCCGGCGCACCGCCCGGCGCTCGCGCTCCAGTTTGCGCCAATGGTCCCGTACGAGGTTGGCGGCCGTGACGTAGAGGAAGCCGCGAGGCTCCTCCACGGACGTCCAGCGGGCCCAGAGCCGGGTGAACGCCTCCGAGGCGATCTCGTGGGCCGTCTCGTCGTCGTCGACGAGCCGGCGGCACCAGCCGGCGAGGCGCGGATACAGGGCGGCGAACAGTTCGGACGCCGCCCTGTCACGGGACCGTTTCAACGCTCTCCATGGTCGTGAGGTGTGCGGAACTCGGCGGTACACAGCGGAGCGGTGCTCGGCCACGCTCTCGCTCAGTCGCTCAGTCGCTCAGTCGCTCAACGGCTCAGCTCGGCGAAGGCGATCACGTTGTCCCGGTACTCCTCGCCGGCCAGCGGGCCGCCACAGGTGATGAGCCGCAGCTCCGGTCGGTCCACGTCCCCGTAGACGTCGTCCGTCGGGAAGTCGGCCTTCGCCACCGTCCGTACGGCGGTGACCGTGAACTCGGCCACCGTGCCGTTCTCCAGACGCGCCTCGATCCGCTCGCCCCGGTGCAGCCGCGCGAGGTGACGGAAGACGCCGTCGCCATGAGTGCCGACCGTGACATGGCCGAGGAAGACCGACGGCCCGACCTGGCCCGGAGTCGGCGAGTGCCGGTACCAGCCCGCGCGGTCGTCGTCCGTGAGGGGCGGGACCTCCACCGTGCCGTCCGAAGCCAACCCCAGCCGCATCACCGGGGTGTCGACCCCGATGGCCGGAATGCGCAGACCGACCGGGACCGAACGCTCCAGAGGGCGGGGCGACTTCGCCGAGGGCTGCGCGGGCGCCGGTGCCGTGGCCGCGGACCGTGCGGGAGTCTCCCCGGCGCTCTGCTCGGTGGTACCACCGCCGCAGCCCACGAGGAGTACGGCCAGCGCGGCGGGGACGAGGGCGCGCCCGGAGAGCGGGATCACGCTCCGGTCGCCACCCGCCGACGGCGTACGACGAAGAGGACCACGCCGCCCGCCACGAGCACGGCACCGGCGCCCGCCCCGGCGAGGCTCTCGTCGCCCCCGGAGGAGACCGGCGCCGCCACTCCGGTGTCGGCCGCGCCCTCGGGCACGACGGAGACCTGGCCGTCGGCGGGTGCGGGGGCCGGTGCCTCGGCCGGCTCGCCCCCCGGGACGCCGGCGGACGGCACGGGCACCTCGCGCGGTACGGTCCTGACGCTCGGGGCGCTCTCGCCCGCCGGGACGGAGGGGACCGGGCTGGGGTCGTCGGCGAAGGCGGGGGAGGTAGCCGCCAGTACGGCGGTGCAGGCCAGTGCCACGGCACTGAGGGTGGTTCGGCGCATCGGGTCGCTCTCTCTCGTCGATCGGCGCGGTGCATGCCGCACGGAGTGGGGATCGGACGGAGAGACGAGGCGGGAGTGACGCAGGTTGTAAAGAAATGGCAAAGTCGGCGTCCGGAGGGCCGTAGGACTCCGCCGACCGAGCTGGCGGACATACGGACTCACGGAGCGTGAGCGAGTCCGCCCAGCCCCACTTCCGGGCAGACGCGTGAGGGCCCGCACCTCACGGTGCGGGCCCTCACGCGTGGTTCGCGCGCGTTACGCGGGAACGATGTTCTCCGCCTGCGGGCCCTTCTGGCCCTGCGTGACGTCGAAGTTGACCCGCTGGCCTTCCTGGAGCTCGCGGAAGCCCTGGGTGGCGATGTTCGAGTAGTGGGCGAAGACGTCG